>NZ_JBXUGP010000002.1:0-269737 GCF_057180605.1 Serratia sp. HNCC26DJ206 | reverse complement strand
AGGCCCGATGTGCGGCTCGGCGTTGTCCACCACGCTGGTGATCGTCGCTTCGGATGAGACAGGAATAAACAGACTGATATCATAGCTCGGTGAAGAGAAGCCGGTACGGTTGCCCGCCGGATCCTGAGCCACGATCGCCAGTTGGTTGTTGCCTTCCAGCAGCGGCAGTTCAGGCGTCATGCTCCATTTGCCGTCCTGCTGCACCACGGCGCTGCCAATCAGATGCTGGCCCGCGCTGTCGGTGGTGTAAACAAACACGGTGTCACCGGCGGTGCCGATACCGCTAATCAGCGGTTGGCTGTCGTCGGTCACCGCGCCGTTATCCACGGCACCCTGGCGATCGCCCACGCGGTCTTCCACGGCGGTAATGGCCAGATGATCCGGGCCTTCCGGCGATGCGGTGGTATCGACGGTAAAGTTCAATGACTCGGACGGCGCACTTTCATTGCCAGCCGGGTCGGTTTCAGTCACGGTAATGCTGTGATCGGTTTCAGTCAGCGGGGTCTCTGGCGTGAAGGACCACTTGCCGTTGTCACCCACCACCACGGAGCCGATTTTCTCGCCGCCGTCATAGATGTTGACCGTGTTGCCCGGCTCACCCACGCCACTCAGTTTAGGCTGGGTTTCATCGGTGGTGCCGCCGTTAACAATCGGCCCGGTGATCGGCCCGGTGGTATCCTGCGCCTGCGCCACATCCGGTTTGCCCGGTGCCGTGGTATCGACCACGATCTCAATCGGGCTGGACGGTACGCTGCTATTGCCGGCCTGGTCGACTTCGGTCACGACGAGCTGATGGCTGCCCTCAGTGAGCGGTTCATCAACAACGTAGCTCCAGTTACCTTGATCGTCGACCACGGCAGAGCCCAATGGCTTACCGTTGTCCGTGATAATGATGACGTTACCTGGCTCACCCACGCCGTTCAGCTGTGGCTGGGTTTCATCCGTCACACTGCCGTTGGTCAACGGGCCGGTGACGCTGCCGGTGTTGTCAAGAATGCTGCCGACAGACGGCTGGGAAGGAGCCTGGGTATCAACCGTGAAGGTCCAACCGCCAGACTGCTCGCTCTGGTTGCCCGCCGGATCGGTCTGGGAAACGGTGAGGGTGTGGCTGCCGTCGGTCAGATCCGTGTCAGGCTTAAAGGACCAGCGACCATCTTCGTTGACTTCGGTTTCGCCAATCACGGTGCCATTGTCATAAATGGTGACCTTGCTGCCAGCTTCGCCGCTGCCGCTCAGTTCAGGGCGTGGATCGTCGGTCATGCCGCCGGCGTTGATTTCACCCACGGTTTCCCCCACTTTATCCATGACATGCTGGAGACCCGGCACATCCGGAGGAGTGGTATCGACGTTGAAATTCAGAGAGTCGGACGGTGAACTGACGTTGCCCGCCGGATCGGTCTCGGTGATCACCAACTGGTGCGAGCCTTCGCCCAGTTCAGCGTCAGGGGTAAACGTCCAGTTGCCGTTGCCATCAATCACCACGCTGCCGATGGCCTGGCCGTTGTCATAGACGGTGATGAGATCGCCAGGCGTACCCTGACCGCTCAGGACAGGACGGGTTTCGTCGGTGACACTGCCGTTCTGGATCGCGCCGGTGATAGCGCCCTTCTGGTCTAACGCTTCGCCGATGGCGGGTTTGGCCGGTGGGGTGGTGTCACCCGGGTTATTGTCACCGTTGTTGCGGTTATGATAGGCAATAGCGGCACCAGCGCCGATTGCCGTCGCCGCAGCGACCCAACCGAGCAGGCCAAACAGGGCATCATGATTATCATCAGATGAGGTAAATATACCATTGCCGCTGCCTAAAGCGGGGCCACCTAAAGCGGCTGGCGACAACTCACCTTCACTGGTCAGATAGCCATGTTCGTAGCCTTCACCAGACAACGGCACGTAGGCATACAGTTGCCCGTCTTCCGCCATACCCAGCAGCACCGGGTTGTTGGCATCACCATTGAAATAATCCTCAATAATGATGCTGGCTTTAGTGTCCCCTTCCTGGATAACGTGTAGCGCTTTGCCTACGCGTACCAAGGTAATATTCTCCGGTGCAAAATCGTTACCCAGATTTTTCAACAGGTATTTATTACCGTGAATCAGCTTAACTTTAACAGCCTTGTTTGCGTTCGCAGTCAACAGCCGGGTTTTTCCTTCTCCGCTGTTAACAGCCAGAACTATTGTTTTATCCATGTATGTCATAACTCCAGACGTAGTTCCGATTAAAATTCAATTACATTCCCTGATAGCAACCTATACCTCGCATTGTCATGCGAGTTAATCACCGAACATCTTATCATCAATTATTCCCTCAAATGACGCCTCCAAACCGGGGTATAACCACACAAAAAAAGCACGCTAAGTAAAAATAAGAATCACCCAACAATAAATAAACACAACTCATTGTTTTTATTGATTTTTTAATGATTAAAAACACAAAAAAAAACAAAATTCTAGGAAAAAATAATCCTTGGATTAAATAAATAGTCCATTCCTACCAATAGAATTAAATGCTATTTTTAGGATTATTCTTGACTATTTTTAATAAAAATAAACACATAAAATAGAGTTTTATTTTTAATTAAAAAAGAGGAAATGGAAAAGTATGAGTGCGTATTGGCACACATAACTTTCATTAACTATGAATCGCTAAAGAGGTAGAAATTGTTGCTGTAGACAAACTCAGAACCCCATGATGGAAACTGAATCGATCAGTTCGAAAACCTGCCAGTCGCGACCTTGAATTGGAACGCCGAAGACAGCATTCTTAAACGGAGAGGAAGATCATAGAACATTGCTAACATTTCCCTGTTTTGTGAGCAGCAAGAAGCATAATGAATATGATGAGATAGGATCAAATTCCTTTCCTCCTCTCTCAAGCTTCTGGAGTTCCAACACGCTAAGAGAGTATTGGAACAACCTAAAATAGTGACTTAATGAGTTAGATTAACGGGTAACCGTTTAGTACCAATTTTGCGCAGTATGTTAGACTTGTGCGCACTGATGGTTTTTTGACTGCGTGACAGTTTGATTGAGATTTCCTTATTTGTTGCACCATCCAGGTACATCTTCAGGATCTCCATCTCACGCCGTGTCAAACCCACAGACTCAAAATAGGCTTCATTAAATAATTCTGAATTGTCATTCTTCAGGTTATAGATATCCCATGAATAACAATATCCACCGGCTAGAACCATGTTTATGGCATTAAGGAAAAACTCAACACCACTTTCATACTCAATGACTCCGCGCACATTGCTCAAGTGATTGAAGAATTTATGCAATGATTGCTCTTTTTTTGCCAAAATAAGAACAGGAATGTCAGACATCAGCAATAGTTTCTTAAAGTTTTCAACCGGCTGTGTATCGAGTTTTTTGCCATCAATAATACAGATATCATAAGGATCTGATAATGCCTTATTGTCGCACTCTTCCACACCTTTTAGAATAATTGATGACTCTGGATAACTGGTCTCAATAATGCGGATAATCCCTAAACTTCCAATGTTCTTTTCACCCAAGTATAAAACTTTCATTATAAAATCCTGTTAATACTACGTCCATATACCCTTTATACTTGAAACTATAGGGGATCTAACCACCTTCACTCACTGGGATGCTGACGAGAGCCAGCTCATGCACATGCTCCCTAATCAATATTTTCAAAAAGCTAAAAACCGATTAAATACAGTGTAGCTGTGCATAAATACCGTTTATGAAGGTGCAGTAAGCAATGACTAAAAATCCATTTATCGTCTTCTTCTTTCTCATCAATGCTAAATGAATAGAGCTTCCATTAAATTAACTCAGAGCTGAGCCATCACTCATTATCATTACTCATACTGACAGTATTTTTACTGCAACCCAATAGAATAGACATAGGATTTCACGCAACCCTTATGTAAGATGATTCTTAAAAAGAACCTTGGTAAGGATTATCTTAAGAAAATAATACATGAAACTTAGTGAAAAAAAAATAGAATCCGGTAAATATTCGTTTAAAAACCGTAACTCATTGGTTTATCTATAAGAAAATTCTTAACGAAAAACCAATAAAAGGCTAGGCACGCGGAAGGATAATAAGACAATATACAGAATTTCAAGAATACTCCTAAAACGTAATGACGAGCCAGGAGATGAGAGTGAGGTTTTCGCTATCTAAAAAAACACTAACATTACTCATGCTATAAACCATACACTGAGTTAGATAAACAAACAGGCAACAAATAACACATTCTGTATAGTATAGTAAATAAAGCACATCACACTGTAAATCTATGTTGGCTGACATTGACACCATAGCACACCCCACATTGGATTACCCGTAACCATTAACTCATGATATCGTTGTTCTCCCGTACTGATTACAGAGCTATAATTATTATCTGAATAATAGATTAAAAGCCTAGTGGTTTTCCGGCATTGATATTCTTAGATATTCTTAATTGACTCGCTTTTTTTCAACGGTATGGAAAAAGTGCCGTTTGCTTTGTTGGTAAACGGCTCAATGGGGGCAAGGATCGCCCAGCGCAGGTCCCCACATTCAGGTCATGTATCAGTTTGAGGCAAGTTTATTTATGCGTCCTTTTCAGAAAAACAACCCAACCTCTCCTCCCCATGCCTTACAGGAACAGCGTCTCAACGCTCTTGCGCAGCAGTATCGTGAGGCTATCGCTATCAATGATTATGCAGCAGGCAAAGCGATCGCAGAAGCTACGCTGCGCTTGGTACCACGCAACGCCGACGTGCTAGCCAGTTATGCCCTGTGCTTAATGCGTACGGGGGACTATGAGAAAGCCTATAAAACCTATAAAAAGCTGTTGCAAAGCCACCCACTGGAACAGCTCCCTGCTACCATGATCGATGGTTTGGCAGAGGTTTGTGGTTGGTTGAACCGCCCGGATGAGGTGCGGCGCTTCGGTTTAATGTCACTAGAACAGGGGGACCAGAAATTCGGTAGCAGCCAAGCTTACCCGCTGCCCGCCCCCCAGCCCCCGGCATTTAACCCGCATAATCCAGAAGAAAATGCCATTGCGTTCACTCTGTTTGGTTCACTGGTGCGTTACTGTGAAAGTGCCGTGATGAACGCCAAGGTGAGTAAAGCGTTGTTTCCCCACTGGCATTGCCGTTTCTATCTGGACGATAGCGTGCCGCAGGATGTGCAGCAACGTCTACGCGAGGCTGGGGCCAAGGTGATCAAAGTGGAAGGTGAACTGCATCAGACTATCCCACCGCTGATGTGGCGCTTTTTGGTGCTGGATGACCCAGCCGTTAAACGCTATCTCATTCGCGATGCGGATTCGCTACTCTCAGAACGGGAACAAGCCGCGGTAGAAGCCTGGTTGCAAAGCGATTACTGGTATCACCACATGCGGGATTATTTTACTCATACCGAACTGTTGCTGGCAGGGATGTGGGGCGGCTGTCACAACCCGAATCTGCCCTCAATCATCAACCAGACCCGTGAGTATCTGAGCCAGCAGGACAACCATCGCCGCTTTGTCGATCAGTATTTCCTGCGCCAGCATCTTTGGCCCACCGTCAGGCAGAGCCTGCTCAGCCATGACGATCTTTTCGGTTTCCACCAGGCTCAACCTTTTCCCGCACATACACCGATTCGCTGGCAGACGGACAAGTTCCATGTGGGCAGTAACGCCAGTTATCAGTTAGCCGGCATCGCCAGCCAGAAGCAAGAGGGCGAATTACAACCGTGGGAAGTACTGGATGAACAGGGTAACCGGTTATGCCACTATGCAACGGTAGTGAAAAACCACGAGTGGCGCGAACTGATACCTTTCTTTTTGCTCGACCGTATTCTCGCCGGGGAATGGCAGTTACGTAATATCGATTGATTTGAAAGCAATCAGGGGCCCTGACTGGGCCCCTGAGGTTGCTGACAAAGGGATTTTTAGACCGCTATCATTTCTCCAGCGAAACCTGCTTGAAGATATGCTTGCCGAACGGATCGATCTCGTAACCTTTCACTTCTTTGCGCACCGGCTCAAAAATGGTGGAATGGGCGATCATCAGCGCGGGCATCTGCTCGTGCATCATTACCTGCGCCTGTTCATACATTGCCACACGTTTTTGATGATCATTTTCTTCCCGCGCCTTAGCGATCAGCTCATCAAACGGCTTATAGCACCACTTGGCCGAGTTCGAACCGCCGTTGGCGGAGGTGCAGGTGAACAGCGGGCCGAAGAAGTTGTCCGGGTCACCATTTGCAGTAGTCCAGCCCATCAACGCCGTCTGGTGCTCACCACTTTTCACCCGTTGCAGATATTCGCCCCATTCGAAAGTGACCACTTTGGCCTGAACGCCAATCTTGGCCCAGTCCGCCTGGATCATCTCGGCCATGCGTTTGGCGTTCGGGTTATAAGGCCGCTGCACCGGCATTGCCCACAAATCGATAGCAAAGCCCTCCCCCAACCCGGCCTCTTGCAGCAGCTGTTTCGCCTTTTCCGGCGCATAGGCATAATCTTCAATGCTGGCATTGTTGCCCCATTGGGTTGGCGGCAACAGGTTCTTCGCCTGCTGGCCTGCGCCGTGGAACACCGCCTCAATGATCGCCGGTCGGTTCACCGCCATCGCCAATGCCTGGCGTACTTTCACGTTATCCAGCGGTTTCTTCTGGGTGTTAAACGCCAGGAAACCGATATTCAAGCCTGATTTCTCCATCACCTGAATGTTTTTATCTTCGCGCATACGCACCAGATCGGCCGGATTCGGGAACGGCATCACCTGGCACTCGTTCTTTTGCAGTTTAGCGTAACGCACCGCCGCATCTGGCGTAATGGAGTACACCAGCCGATCGATCTTCGGCTTGCCTTCCCAATATTGATCAAAAGCTTTATAGAGGATCTTGGCGTCTTTCTGATACTGCAAAAGCTGGAACGGCCCGGTGCCGATCGGATCGTTATCCACCCGCTGCGGCGTACCGGCCTTCAGCATCACATCGGCATATTCTGCCGACAGAATGGTGGCAAAATACATCCCCAGATCGGCCACAAACGGCGCTTCAGCACGTGAAAGCTCAAAACGCACGGTGTGATCGTCCACTTTGACGATGTTATTGATCAGCGAACCAAACTCCATCGACTCAAAGTTGGTATAAGCGCCGTTGGATACCTTGTGATAAGGGTGATTAGCGTCTTTCTGGCGCATAAAGGAGAAGATCACGTCATCGGCGTTAAAATCACGGGTCGGCGTGAAGAATTTATTGCTTTGGAATTTCACCCCTTTGCGCAGATAGAAAGTGTAATTCTTGCCGTCTTCACTCACTTCCCAGCGCTCCGCCAGGCTGGGTTGCAGATCGACAGTGCCCACTTTGAAGTCCACCAGCCGGTTGTAAATGGCGGCAGAACTGGCATCCACCGTAGGGCCAGAGGTAAACAGCTGTGGGTTAAAGCCTTCAGGTGAACTCTCTGAACAGAAAACCAGCGTGTTAGCCTGCACACTACTCATTACCGCCAGTGCCAACAGGCCCAGCGTCATTTTTACGATCTTTTTCTGCATTGTCCCATCCCATGAGGTATTAAAGAATTAACGACCCTGATACCAATAAATCAAACAGTTAGGGATGTAAAGCAGAAGTTATGACCGCTTGCCCCACCTAATCGTAGGGCAAGGGAATAAGGCAGGATTAAATCATCTGGCTGAAGTTCATTTGGGCCATCAGCTTGTAATTGTCGGCATAATCTACCGGGATCGCCACCACGACCGGCCCCTGAATTTCCATCGAGTTTCGCCCAAGCTGAGCGCCTTTATCAGCCTGCTCACTGAGAATATTGGTCAACCACCAAGCTGGCAATGAGGCGGAGCGATCCGGCCATGCAGCGCCGGGTTATCGCTCTCGTCTTTCAGTTCAATGCCGGTCAAACGCCGCTGATACGCCTGCTCTAACAGCCAAGCCAGCTTGAATGCCGCCTGCGGATAGTCCAACCCTTCCGGGCGAATATTGGAAATGCAGTTGCGCTCCGACTCCAGCCTGCCGGTATGCGGCCCCCAGGTGAGGTAAATACCGAGGCTGTCCGGCGAGGACAACCCTGGCCGCTCGCCGATGAGGATCGCAACAGCCTTCGCCCGCAGGCATTCACCGATATCATCCCCCAAGGCAACCCGCGCCTGATGCGCCAACACCACCGGTGCCACGCTGATATCCAGGCGATCAAGATAAGGCCGCAAAGCTTGCAAGAACGGCAGGGCCTGGCGGTGAACCGCCTTCGACGAGAGGCCATCGCCGATCACCAGCAGCAGATCCGCCGGTTTTAGCGCAAGGCTTTGCAATGCTTCACGGCTGGCGAGCGACAGTTTCCGCCCCAGATCCGGGCGGCGCAGAAAAATGCTGCGCTCCGCCGCTGCACTGTGCACCGTCAGCGTCTGCCAGCCCTCAATCTGCAAACTGTCGGCTAATCGATCGCTGTCGAAAGGCAAATGTACAGCGTCACGCGCTTGCGCATGTGCCAAACCAAACTTCAGCAGTTCCTGCGTCGGCAGGCTGGCACCGGTGCGGCCCAGCGCAATGCGCGCATCGGTAAACGCCCGTAGCGCATCCCAACCGTTGGTATGAACCCGTTTGCTCATTGGTTGCCTCCCTGTAATCCCAGCAACAGCGGATGATTAGCGGCGGTATCACGCAAGCGCCCCGCCTGATCGATAATCTGCATCTCTGCCAGCCAGGCGGCAAATTCCGGCGCATGCTTGAGACCCAGCAGTTCGCGGATATACAGCGCGTCGTGAAACGAGGTGCTCTGATAATTGAGCATGATGTCATCAGCGCCGGGCACGCCAATCAGGAAGGTCAGGCCAGCGGTGGCTAACAAGGTGAGTAGCGTATCCATATCGTCCTGATCCGCTTCGGCATGATTGGTGTAACACACATCGCACCCGAGCGGCAGGCCAAGCAGCTTGCCGCAGAAGTGATCTTCCAACCCGGCGCGGATGATTTGCTTGCCGTCATAGAGATATTCCGGCCCGATAAAACCCACCACGGTGTTAATCAACAACGGCGAAAAATGCCGCGCTACGGCATAGGCGCGTGCTTCACAGGTTTGTTGATCGACTCCATGATGCGCATTGGCCGACAGACAACTGCCCTGCCCGGTCTCGAAATACATGACGTTATTGCCTAAGGTGCCACGCTGTAGGCTCAGCGCCGCCTGCTGAGCCTCAGCCAGCAGCGCCAGATTAATACCAAAGCCGCTGTTGGCAGCCTCGGTCCCGGCGATCGACTGAAACACCAGATCCACCGGCGCACCACGCTCGATCAGCCGTAGCGTATTGGTCACATGAGTCAGCACGCAGGACTGGGTGGGAATGGCAAAGCGCTGGATCACGTCGTCCAGCATGTAGTTAAGCTTTTCCAGCAGAGGCAGGCTGTCGCTGGCCGGATTGATGCCCACCACCGCATCACCGCTGCCATACAGCAAGCCATCAAGCATGCTGGCGGCAATCCCTTGCAGGCTGTCGGTGGGGTGGTTAGGCTGCAGCCGCACGCTGAGATGGCCCGGTAAGCCGATGGTGTTGCGAAAGCGGGTGATGACGCGGCACTTTTTCGCCACCAGAATCAGATCCTGATTGCGCATGATCTTACTAACCGCCGCCGCCATTTCCGGCGTGATACCCGCTGCCACCTGTGTCAGCATTGCGCTGTCCGCCTGTTCGCTCAACAACCAGTCGCGAAAGTCGCCGACCGTCAGATGAGAAATCGGCATAAACGCCAACGCATCATGCTGGTCGATAATCAGCCGGGTAACTTCGTCCTGTTCATACGGCACCAACACCTGCTGCAAAAAGGTTTTCAGCGGTACTTCGGCTAAAGCCATGCGCGCCGCTACGCGCTCCTCGGCACTGTCAGCCGCCAACTCGGCTAAATAGTCGCCGGAACGGGCCGGTGAGGCTTTTGCCATCAACTGGCGTAAGTCACGAAAACGGTAGCTGCGCTGGCTGAGCGTTGCCTGATACATAGTGTCCCCTGAAGCGGATTAATGGCAGAAAAGTCGCAAGGTCTGTATCCAGTGTAGTCAGCTAAGCGGTGGGCTTTATGATGTTTTGATAATCAATGTATTAACTTACCTCAATACTCAACCTGTTGCTGGCGCTGCTGTTGTAACCGCTCCGCCTGCTGGCGTACTACCTGCCAGATCACCTCTGCCGCTGGCGTCAGCGAGCGGTTTTTACGCCGCACCAGCATCAGCGCCCTATTAATCTCCGGCATCAGCCGCCGCACCTTGAGTTGTCCCCCTTCCGGCAGCGGTAGCGCCAGGGCCGGAAAGATGCTGATGCCGATACCCGCCGTTACCATCGGGAACAGCGTCGCCGGATGGCCGATCTCCTGCACCACCTGCGCCTCTACGCCCTGTTGGCGCAGGGCGCTATCGATCAATGGCCGACTGCCGGAAGCGTAATCCTGTAACACCAACCGGCAGCCGTTAAGCGCCGCCCACTGCACTTCGGGTTGAGTGGCAAATGGATGATCGTTGCGGCACAGCAGCAAAAAGGGTTCATACAGAATCGCTTCGCAGTCCAGATCCACCGCCTGAATCGGATCGACCACAATGCCGAAATCCACTTCGGCGTTGCGGATACTTTTCAGCACCTGCTGCTGCGACTGATCGCGCAGCACAATGCGGATCTCGGGATACTGCTGCTCGCCAGCGGCGATACACTGCGGCATTAGATGGGCTGATATGGTCTGGCTAGACGCCACGCGTACCGTGCCGCTGCGTTGCATGCCAAAGCTGCGGGCATCCAGCAATGCTGTCTGTAATTCGTCCAGCAGGCGCTCAACGCGATTGGCCAAGCGCAAACCGGCGTCGGTCAGCACCACTTCACGAGTAGTGCGATCCAGCAGGCGCACGCCTACTTCGGCCTCCAGCTCTTTGACACTGTGGCTGACTGCCGATTGCGTCAGGCCCAAAACCTCCCCGGCACGGCTGAAGCTGCCATGGCGCGCGATGGTGACAAAAACCCGGAGTTGCTTGAGAGAGTAATTCATGTTTTTTATTCATAAATTAATTAAATAAATCAATTTTATTATTATATCGTGCCGCGCGAGAATCACCGCATCGATTTCTCTTCTGAGTCAGTCACCATGAAATTTCTCCCCGACCGTTTTACCCTGACGCTGGTTGCCACCGTGCTGTTAGCCTCATTCTTGCCCGCACGCGGTGAGTTCGTCAGTTGGCTCCACGGGCTGACCGTGGCCGCCATCGCCCTGCTGTTCTTTATGCATGGTGCCAAACTTTCCCGCGAAGCCATCCTGGCTGGCAGCAATAACTGGCGTTTGCATCTGTGGGTGATGTGCAGCACGTTCATCATCTTCCCGGTGCTGGGGGTGCTGTTTAAATGGTGGTCGCCCGTCAACGTCAGCCCTGAGCTGTATACCGGCTTTATTTACCTGTGCATCTTGCCCGCTACGGTGCAATCGGCCATTGCTTTTACCTCGCTGGCCGGGGGAAACGTGGCGGCGGCGGTATGCAGCGCTTCAGCCTCCAGCCTGTTGGGGATTTTTGTTTCGCCGCTTTTGGTGGGCCTGTTGATGAACGTGCACGGCGATACCGGCGGGCTGCAACAAGTTGGTACCATTGTGCTGCAACTGCTGGTGCCGTTTATTGCTGGGCATCTTTCTCGCCCGTTGATTGGCAAATGGGTCGAACGTAACCGCAAACTGATTGGCAAAACCGATCAGACCTCGATTCTGCTGGTGGTTTACACCGCCTTTGGTGAAGCGGTGACGCACGGGATCTGGCATCAGGTGGGAGCGGGTTCACTGGTGTTTATCGTAGTGGTCAGCATAGTGCTGCTGACATTGGTGTTGGTAATGAATACCTACATGGCGCGCTGGCTGGGTTTCAGCAAAGCCGATGAGATCACCATTGTGTTCTGCGGATCGAAGAAAAGCCTGGCTAACGGTATCCCGATGGCCAACATTCTGTTCCCGGCGGCAACCGTGGGGATCATGGTGTTGCCATTGATGATCTTCCATCAGATACAGTTGATGGCCTGTGCGGTGCTGGCAAAACGCTATCAGAAAAAACAGCAGGAACAGCAGGCGGTGTTGAGTACGGAAACGTCCCGGGGATAATCAGGTGGGCTTACGCCCACCCGTTCAGCTTTTCTTTAGCGGCTTGACCAGGTGATCAAGCCCTTCAATCTTAATCGCCAAGGTCATTTCCATCAGCATACCCAGTTTGCCGTTTGGGAACTCGCCCTTGCGGGCAAACCACAGCAGGTACTCTTCTGGAAGATCGATCAACACCCGGCCCTGATATTTACCAAAGGGCATCACGGTGTTGGCGATTTCAATCAGGTTCTCTTTTTCCATCAGGCACCTAACAGGCGGATCATTTCCGCTTCGTCGATCACCTCAATACCCAGTTCCTGCGCTTTAACCAGCTTGGAACCCGCTGCTTCACCGGCGATCACCAGATCGGTTTTCTTGGAAACGCTGCCGCTCACCTTGGCCCCTAAGGCGACCAGGCGATCTTTGGCCTCATCACGTGAAAGCTGGCTGAGAGAACCGGTCAACACCACGGTTTTACCGGCAAACGGGCTGTCGATCTCTTCTTTCACCACCACGATCGGCGCAGGCCAGTTGATGCCCACTTCCGGGCTGACCAACTCTTCGATCACCTGTTGGTTATGGGCTTCGGCAAAGAAATTCACTACGTGCTTCGCCACCACTTCACCGACATCCGGCACTTCTTTCAGCGCATCCAGATCGGCCGCCCGCAGTTTATCCAGCGAACCAAAATGAGCCGCCAGATTCGCCGCGGTGGATTCCCCCACTTCACGGATACCGAGCGCATACAGGAAACGGGCAAAGGTGGTTTGCTTGGCGGTTTCCAGCGCGTCGACCAGATTCTGCGCCGATTTCGGCCCCATGCGATCCAGCCCGGTCAAGATACCGGCTGAAAGACGGAACAGATCGGCTGGGTTTTGCACGTACTCTTTGTCCACCAGTTGCTCAATGATTTTCTCCCCCATGCCGTCGACGTCCATCGCACGGCGCGAGACAAAGTGCTTCAGCGCTTCTTTACGCTGAGCCCCGCAGATAAGACCACCGGTACAACGCGCGATGGCTTCACCTTCCACCCGTTCCACGTCAGAGCCACAGACCGGGCAGTGCTGCGGGAACACCACCTCACGCGCATCCTGCGGGCGACGATCTTCCACCACGCCCACTACTTTCGGGATCACATCCCCCGCACGGCGCACAATCACCGTATCGCCAATGCGCAGACCCAGACGTTCGATCTCATCGGCATTATGCAGCGTCGCGTTGCTGACGACCACCCCGGCCACCTGCACCGGCTCCAGACGCGCCACCGGGGTAATCGCCCCGGTACGCCCTACCTGGAACTCGACTTCACGCACGATGGTGATCTGTTCCTGTGCCGGGAACTTGAAGGCGGTTGCCCAGCGCGGCGCACGCGCCACAAAACCGAGCGCTTCTTGCAGATCGATATCGTCGATCTTCACCACCACGCCGTCGATATCAAAACCGAGCTGAGCGCGGTCTTGCTCAACCTGACGATAAAATGCCAGCACCTCGTCGCTGCCGGTACAGCATTTGACACGATCGCTCACCGGCAAGCCCCAGGCTTTAAACTGCATCAGGCGTTGCCAATGGCTACGCGGCAGTTCGCCCCCTTCCAACAAGCCGACGCCGTAACAGAAGAAGGTCAAAGGGCGTTTAGCCGTGATGCGCGGATCGAGCTGGCGGATTGAACCTGCCGCCGCATTGCGCGGGTTGGCGAATATCTTGCCATCTTTGCGCCGGGCTTCTTCGTTCATCTGTTCAAAACCGGCCTGCGGCATAAACACTTCGCCGCGCACTTCCAAGCGAGATGGGATGTTATCCCCGGTCAGGCGTAGCGGGATGGCGCGAATAGTACGCACATTAGAGGTGATATTCTCCCCGGTGGTGCCATCACCACGGGTAGCAGCACGCACCAGTTCACCGTTTTCGTACAATAGACTGACCGCCAGGCCATCCAGCTTCAGTTCGCAGCAGAACGTCAGCGGTTCGCTGGTCTTCAGGCGATCCTGCACGCGCTTGTAAAACGCCAGATAGCCCTCGTCATCAAACACGTTGCCCAGCGAGAGCATCGGCACTTCGTGACGTACCTGATCAAACGCCGCCAAAGGCGCAGCGCCGACGCGCTGGGTTGGTGAATCCGCGGTAATCAGCTCGGGATGCGCCTGTTCCAGTGCGCGCAGTTCCTGCATCAGGCGGTCATATTCCGCATCCGGGATCTCCGGCGCATCAAGCACGTGATACTGATATTCGTGATGGCGCAGTGAGGTTCGCAGTTGATTGATTTTTTTGTTGATCGATTCCATGGCTCACCATCAGAAGATAAAAAGCCCCCGGGTGCGGGGGCTAGAGATAACAGATTATTCAGTGCGGCTTGCTTCCCGTCAGGCGTGTTTATTTTCCAACACTTCGCGGATACGCGCTTTGTAGGCTTCCAGCTTTTGCGGCGTCATCATACGACGCTCGTCGTCCAGCACCACGCCGCCCACATCATCGGCAATGCGCTGGGCCGATTGCAGCATCAGCTTGAAGTTCTGATTGGCATCGCCGTAAGACGGCACCATCATAAACATTGATACGCCCGGCGTAGAGAAATCAGACATCATTTCAGGATCAAAGGATCCTGGTTTGACCATATTGGCCAGGCTGAACAACACTGGGCCACTGCCTGCTGGGCTGATATGGCGATGGAAAATACCCATTTCACCAAACTGGAAGCCTGCTTGCAGCACGCTCTGTAGCAAAATTTCGCCGCCAATCACGCCACCTTGATGCGCCGCGACGTGCAGCACCAGGACGGTTTCTTTCAGTTTTGCCGGCTTGCTCGGTTCCTGCTCCACCGGTTTCACTTCCGGCTTCGGCTGCTGATTCACAGGTTCGGCATGATGGACTGCGGGCTGTGGTGCATGTGCCGACGACAAGTCGTCAACGCGCGGCGCAGGTTGCTGTTGCGGTTCGTCGTCTTCATCGTCCTGCGCGTAGTTATCGAGCAGGATGTCATCATAATCCGGCCGCTCAGAAAGCGGTGCGGGTTGATGAGCTACCGGCTGAACGGGCCGTGGGGCTGGAGCAGGCTTCGGCGTAACCACAGGCTCTTCGCGTGCAGCATCAAAATGGCCCAATGACGGCTCGTCCTGGGGATGAGTGGCACGAATACGCACCTCGCCCACACCTTCAGCAGGTTCGTCGAATGGAGTAGGTTCACGTTCTTTTTTCGAACGCTTGGCTGGGCGATCGCGGAAAATCGACGAGCGTTCCTTGCGGCTGGTCCAAAGACCATGCAATAACAACGCTATTATGGCGATCGCGCCAACAACGATTAATATCAGACGCAAATCCTGCATCATTGCTATCTCTGTTGTTCCAATACATTGCCACCGCGGCAAACATTCACTCTTTAACTCTATTTGCCTGCACGCACAAGTGCAAGTCCGTGCTGAACTTTATGCCAATAAAGATGATTATACTGCACTTTTTTGCTGTTTTTTCAGCCAACAGCACCCTAGCCAGTGGAAAATCATACCGATATGATAGAGATGCCTGTTCAGACAAAGAGATAAACTTAAGATATGTCCTATACGCAACCTGCTTCCAAGCCCACCAGCGGCATGCATTACTTCGCCGAAGGGTGGCGCCTGATTTCGCGCCCAGGGATTAAACGCTATGTCGTATTACCGTTGCTAGTTAACGTGTTGCTGATGGGATCCGCCTTCTGGTGGCTGTTTAGCCAACTGGGTGACTGGATCCCAAGCATGATGAGCCATGTGCCTGACTGGCTGCAATGGCTGAGTTATTTGCTTTGGCCACTGGCGGTAATTTCGGTGCTGCTAGTGTTCAGTTACCTGTTCAGTACCCTCACCAACCTGATCGCAGCACCGTTTTGCGGATTGCTGGCCGAGCAGCTTGAAAGCAGCCTGACCGGTAAATCGCTGCCGGATACCGGCATCTTGGGTATCATGAAAGATCTTCCGCGCATTATGGGCCGCGAATGGCGTAAGCTGATGTACTACCTGCCACGTGCGCTAGTGCTGCTGGTGCTCTACTTCGTACCTGGTATCGGCCAGACGTTGGCACCGGTGCTGTGGTTCCTGTTCAGCGCCTGGATGCTGGCGATTCAGTACTGCGATTATCCGTTTGATAACCATAAAGTCAGCTTTGCCGACATGCGCCGCACGCTGCGCCAGCACAAAACCGACAATCTGCAATTCGGTGCGCTGGTCAGCCTGTTCACCATGATCCCTATCCTGAATCTGGTGATCTTGCCGGTGGCCGTGTGCGGTGCCACCGCCATGTGGGTGGACCGTTATCGCCCGCAATTTGTTCGTTCCTGATCGCATATTGCTTCAACTGAGGGTGCTTCCGGCACCCTTGTTATTGGGCATAAAACTTATTCTCTAATAACATATAGATATACCAATTCCTTACTTCCCTGCCGGGGCCGTTAGCGTATGCTTTCGATGTTCCCTACATTTTCATAGAGTTAAAGGACGAGCTATGAGCAAGATATATGAAGACAACTCATTAACAATCGGCCATACGCCGCTGGTTCGTCTGAACCGTATCGGCAATGGACGCATTCTCGCCAAGGTTGAATCTCGCAACCCGAGCTTCAGCGTCAAATGCCGCATCGGTGCCAATATGATTTGGGATGCCGAAAAGCGTGGCATTCTCAGCGCCGGTAAAGAGCTGGTGGAGCCCACCAGCGGCAACACCGGTATTGCTCTGGCCTTCGTGGCGGCAGCGCGTGGCTACAAACTGACGCTGACCATGCCGGAAACCATGAGCATTGAACGCCGCAAACTGTTGAAAGCGCTGGGGGCCAATCTGGTGCTGACCGAAGGCGCGAAAGGCATGAAAGGGGCGATCGCCAAGGCTGAAGAGATTGTGGCGACCGATCCGAACCACTACGTTCTGCTACAGCAGTTCAGCAATCCGGCTAACCCGGAAATTCATGAAAAAACCACCGGCCCGGAAATCTGGGCAGATACCGATGGTGAAGTCGATGTGTTCATCGCAGGCGTGGGTACTGGCGGTACGCTGACCGGCGTCAGTCGTTTCATCAAGAAAACCAAAGGCAAAGCCATCACCACCGTGGCGGTTGAACCGACAGATTCACCGGTGATCAGCCAGGCCTTGGCCGGTTTAGAGATCAAACCAGGTCCGCACAAAATTCAGGGTATCGGCGCAGGTTTTATCCCTGGCAACCTGGATCTTGAGTTAGTTGATCGCGTTGAGCAGATTACCAACGATGAAGCCATCAGCATGGCCCGTCGTCTGATGGAAGAAGAAGGTATTCTGGCAGGGATTTCATCCGGCGCCGCTGTTGCGGCCGCGGTCAAACTTTCAGAAAACGCAGCCTTTACCGATAAAACAATTGTGGTTATCCTGCCTTCCTCAGGTGAACGCTATTTGAGCACCGCATTGTTTGCAGATTTGTTCACCGAACAAGAGCTGCAGCAGTAGAGCGAAGAGTGCACAAAAAGCTAAAAAAGCACCTTTCGGGGTGCTTTTTTGTGGACTGGATCAAAGTTTATACCCATCAAAGATTGATTTTAGCCTCTGGCTTTAGTATTTAACCGGACAATTATTTCGGTACGCGAAATTAATCACCTTCCGCCTGTTGTTTGAGCTGAATCGATTTACTTGTTTGTCGCTAACGCGCAAAACACGGCATAATAGGAAGTTGATTGAAATGGCATCAGAAGCCAGGTTTTTTTGATCTGGCATGACTAAAGCGTCGTTTTATGTTGCATCAACGCTCGCCCCTGTACCATAGTCAGGCACTAACCAGACAGGCTAAAATCACGCCGCTAGGCTAAACTTTAGCTCCACAACATTAATCCAATAAGTTGGGGAAACATCAATGTTCCAGCAAGAAGTTACTATTACCGCTCCGAATGGTCTGCACACTCGCCCTGCCGCTCAGTTCGTTAAAGAAGCCAAAGGCTTTGTCTCTGACATTACCGTCACCTCCAACGGCAAAAGCGCAAGTGCCAAGAGCCTGTTTAAACTGCAAACTCTGGGCCTGACCCAAGGTACCGTAGTAGTCATCGAAGCTGTTGGTGAAGACGAGCAGAAAGCCGTTGAGCACTTGGTAAAACTGATGGCAGAGCTTGAGTAATCGGCCCGTCTTTTTAGTTAACACCAGTCAAGAGTAAGGTAGGGTTATGATTTCAGGCATTTTAGTATCACCGGGTATCGCTTTTGGTAAGGCTCTCCTACTGAAAGAAGATGAGATTGTCATCAACCGGAAGAAAATCTCTGCAGACCTAGTAGAGCAGGAAGTCTCGCGTTTTCTGGCAGGCCGAGCTAAGGCATCCGAGCAGTTGGAAGCGATCAAGACCAAAGCTGGCGAAACCTTCGGCGAAGAGAAGGAAGCCATCTTCGAAGGCCACATCATGCTGCTGGAAGACGAAGAGCTTGAGCAGGAAATCATAGCCCTCATCAAAGACGATCTGGCGTCCGCTGATGCTGCCGCTTATACCGTGATTGAAGGCCAGGCAAAAGCGTTAGAAGAGCTGGATGATGAATACCTGAAAGAGCGCGCGGCTGACGTGCGTGACATCGGTAAACGTCTGCTGCGCAATATTCTGGGCCTGGCGATTGTCGATCTGAGCTCTATTCAGGATGAAGTGATCCTGGTTGCCACCGATCTGACCCCATCAGAAACTGCACAGTTGAACCTGGACAAAGTGCTGGGTTTCATCACCGATCTGGGTGGCCGTACTTCCCACACCTCCATTATGGCCCGTTCCCTGGAGTTGCCGGCAATCGTAGGCACCAGCGACGTGACCAAGCAGGTGAAAAATGACGATTACCTGATTCTGGACGCCGTTAACAACCTGATTTACGTTAACCCGACCACTGAGATTATCGAGCAGTTGAAAGCTGCTGAGAATCTGTATACCAGCGAGAAAAACGAACTGGTCAAGCTGAAAGATCTGCCAGCCATCACGCTGGACGGACATCAGGTTGAAGTCTGTGCCAACATCGGTACCGTGCGTGACGTCGCAGGTGCAGAGCGCAATGGCGCCGAAGGTGTCGGCCTGTATCGTACCGAATTCCTGTTCATGGACCGCGACTCACTGCCCACTGAAGACGAGCAGTTTATGGCTTACAAAGCCGTTGCGGAAGCCATGGGCTCACAGGCAGTGATCGTCCGTACCATGGACATCGGCGGTGATAAAGATCTGCCATATATGAACCTGCCGAAAGAAGAGAACCCGTTCCTCGGCTGGCGCGCGATCCGTATCGCGATGGACCGCCGGGAAATCCTGCACGCCCAGTTGCGCGCCATCCTGCGTGCTTCCGCCTTCGGTAAACTGCGTATCATGTTCCCGATGATCATTTCGGTGGAAGAAGTGCGCGATCTGAAAGGCGAACTGGAAACGCTGAAAGCGCAATTGCGCGCAGAAAACAAAGCCTTTGATGAGTCGATCGAAGTGGGCGTAATGGTGGAAACACCTGCCGCGGCAGTGATTGCTCATCACCTGGCGAAAGAAGTCGACTTCTTTAGTATTGGGACAAACGACCTTACCCAGTATACTCTGGCAGTAGATCGCGGCAATGAGCTGATTTCTCATCTCTATAACCCGATGTCCCCATCAGTGCTTGGCCTGATCAAACAGGTCATTGATGCATCTCATGCGGAAGGCAAGTGGACCGGTATGTGCGGTGAACTGGCTGGCGATGAACGTGCTACACTGTTGTTATTGGGCATGGGGCTGGATGAGTTCAGCATGAGTGCGATTTCAATCCCGCGCATCAAGAAAATCATTCGTAACACGAACTTCGAAGATGTGAAGGCGTTGGCAGCGCAAGCCTTGGCTCAGCCAACGGCACAAGATTTGATGAATTGTGTGAATAAATTCATCGAAGAAAAGACGCTCTGCTAAACTTCCACGACACTGGAACGCCGCCCAATTTAATGCTTAGGAGAAGATCATGGGTTTGTTCGATAAACTGAAATCTCTGGTTTCTGATGACAAGAAAGACACGGGCACTATCGAGATTGTCGCTCCAATTTCTGGCGAAATCGTCAACATCGAAGATGTACCTGACGTCGTATTCGCCGAGAAGATCGTTGGTGACGGTATTGCTATCAAACCGGCAGGCAACAAAATGGTTGCTCCGGTTGACGGTACTATCGGCAAGATTTTCGAAACCAACCATGCGTTTTCTATCGAATCCGACAGCGGTATTGAGCTGTTTGTCCACTTCGGTATCGATACTGTTGAGCTGAAAGGCGAAGGCTTCAAGCGCATCGCCGAAGAAGGCCAGCGCGTTAAGAAAGGCGATGTCATCATCGAGTTCAACCTGCCACTGCTGGAAGAAAAAGCCAAGTCGACCCTGACCCCGGTTGTGATCTCCAACATGGACGAGATCAAAGAGCTGATCAAACTGTCCGGCAGCGTTATCGTGGGCGAAACCCCGATCATCCGTATCAAGAAATAATCACTGTTGGTGATATCAGCCAGCTAATGCCAGTCGGTTAACCCTGACTGGCATTTTTCTTTTCTGTGCGGCCATGTCTCCCCGCTCTTGCTTCTATCACTTATTGAACTGCCTGCTCATCGTCCTAACAGCCTCACCGAGGCGTTACAGTGACATGATACTCCTAGGACCTCATCACTTCTGTTATACGCCCACCTTGGCCTACGAGGTGATAAACCGCTGACCAACGCCAGATAATCTCCAGACAACGATTTTTATCGCGAAAAGTTACAGAACCCGATAGTTCTTCGCATCTCCGACTCCAAGTGGATCGATTTAGTGCCTTAAAAAATCGGAAAGTGCAGATATCCTCAGATTTTATGCAGTATAAACATTAATCTATCGCCCCCTTACTGGCTAATATCTGTGCAAAAATAATGTTTTTATATAATCCTACTAAATCAACCCATTTCTAAATTTTAACCATTCCAGAAGAAATGATATTTATGCATAGCATGAAACAAAATATCATCTTCCAATATACCAAGACATGTCCTATAGTGCTCGACATCAAATAACCTGTTGGTTAGATGTTTTTAATTATTATTTTCGACATATCATAATGGTAGCCGTTGGGAATAAAAATATTTATTTCAGGAGGAAATAATGAGCATCAATAACAAGGAAAAAGACACCCATTTCACTCCTCCGCTAATTGGAGTAGCAGTTCCTTATCTGTTACTCAAACAGCCATATTGTTTCTAAACGTTATCACCCTGATAGAGCGATGAGCACTCGTGTACTTGTCATCTAAAAAGAGCACCCATAAATATAATGGTCCTCAATTTAATCAAGATGAATAATTAAAGACACATTTAATATATGCAGCGCATTAACTCCGCGCGGCCAGAATACAATATTAGCCATTTGCTTTATTAGTTCGTGTAATAGGTTTTTCATGCTGTCTGTGGCGTATATATGTCACGTAACCTCTCCGGGTATCCGGAATATTATTATCTATATATAAGGAAATATGATGCGCAAGATCCTATCAACTATGACCCCAGTTGCTCTGTTGCTGTTGGCTGCCGCTGGTAATGCTCAGGCTGCTTCCAACGCCCAGCTCACTGTTACTGGTACTGTAGTAGCAGCCACCTGTGACGTTAGCCTGTCCACCAGCAACCTGGACCTGGGTAACCATACGCCAGCCGACTTTACTACCGTAGCAACTCCGGTTGTAGCAAGCCAGAAGGCATTCACCGTGGGTGTCAACAACTGCCAGACTCCATTGCTGGGTGGCGACACCGCTAGCCTGGTAGTGACTGGTCAAACTCTGGGTGGTAACCCAAATATCTTTAACAGCACTGGCACCAATACCGGTGTAATGCTGCGCCTGGCTTCTGCTCCAGCAGGGACTTATATCAAGAGCGGAGACAAACTGTTAGTTGCTACTGCTGGCGCAACTCCAGCACAAACAGACTTCAACGGTAAGACTCTGAGCCTGCAGGCTGGTTTAGCAGCAACGACAACCACTGGTGTAAACATCGGTGCTGTCAACGCACCAGTTCTGTTCAGCTTTGCCTACAACTGATTTATATCCCGGGGGCATTATTTGCCCCCTTTTTTAGCGCTCAGGAACTGTTATATGTCCCGTATTTTCTCATTGATCTCATTATTGCTTGCTTGGCTTCCCCTGCTTGCTATAGCTCAAACAGGTGGTTTTGGTATCAATGCCACCCGTCTGATTTATCCTCAGGGTGCTGAGAGTATCAGCGTGACAGTGCGCAATACCATGACAGCACAACCGTATCTGGTGCAGGCTAAAATAAGCGGTTCCCAAGACGGAAGCCAACCCGCCCCTTTTCTGACAAGACCACCGCTATTTCGACTGGAACCCAACAGCGTCAACCAAATACGTATTGTGGAGCAAAAATCGATATTACCGAGAGATCGTGAATCGGTATTTTATTTTCATGCCAGTGCCATTCCAGCCAGTAGCGCGCCCCTATCCCCTAACCAGCAGTCTGGGGTGCATGGCAATGCCCAATTTGGGATTGGTAATATCATAAAAATGTTCTATCGCCCAGCCAGTCTGCCTTCATCATCCATGGCTGCACAACAAAGCCTGCAATTTTCAAAGGTTAAAGAAGGGCTCCAGCTTAAAAACAATTCTCCCTATTTTGTCAGCTTTGCCAGCCTGCGCGTAGGAAAACAAGCAATCAAACTCGATACACCAGCAGCTTTAATGATTGCACCATTCAGTAGCCATATCTATCCAACAACAATCGCGCAGGGTTCAGTCATTCATTGGGAAACTATTAACGACGAAGGGGGAATCAATGCGTTCAGCTATAACCTACCGTAAAAAATCTTTTTTGTTGATGCTGTTGGCATTAACGGGCCTGGTGAGTGTGCCTGCTCAAGCGGTGACGCTCAATTTCTCTGCCATGCTCAACCCAGGAACATGCACCTTCAGCCTGGATAAAAGCACGCTGGTACTCGATTCGGTTCATCTGTCGCAGTTAACTCCTTCAACCCTGCAGGCAGCACAACCCTTTACGCTCATCGTTCAGGATTGCAGCGGGACCGACGCCAGCCTCACTCCGGTTGTTAACGTCAGCGGTGACGGCATCACTCGAGACAGTCGTTGGCTGTTCCGCAGCAGTGACTCCATAGCTTCTGGTGTAGGCGTCATGCTGGTAAAAACGGACGTTTCGCCCAGCTACAGTGACACTGAAATCAAAGATGGCGACAACATTCCATTGGCTGCAATGGGGGCTAACCCATCCGATCAGAGTATCAGGTTTTACGCCGGGCTCACCTGCGGCAGCTTGGCATGCACCAGTGGCTCATTAAGCGCTGGGACATTGACAGCCCGCATTCTGTTTAACCTGGCCTATCGCTGAGGCTGATATGTTGTTGATACCGACCTATCGCGCAATAGTGGCTGCCAGCCTTTGCCTGCTGATATCAGAGCAGGCTCTGGCAGCCCAGGCTGCTGCTGGCGGCGGGGTCAGCTTGAGCCAAACGCGGGTGATCTTTCTGTCCTCAGATAAAGCGCAGACTTTAGCGGTGAAAAATACCGGTAATCTGAGCTATCTGATTCAGAGCCGGGTACAGCAAACGCCTGACGATGTTACCCCTGCACCTTTTGTGGTGACACCGCCGCTTTTCCCGCTCAAACCTGATAGCCGTCAGTTGCTGCGTATTATCCCGCAGGGCACTGCTCTGCCAACTGATCGAGAGTCACTCTTTTATCTTGCGGTATTAGCAATACCCGCTCAGACCGATAACAGCATCCCTCAGACTCAGCTATCAATGGGGGTGCGTTTTATTATCAAGCTGTTTTATCGCCCGGCGGGCCTGAAAATGCCGCCAAGCAAAGCTCTCTGCAATCTGCGTTTTAGCCACACAGCTAACGGGGTACACGTCGATAATCCGACCCCTTATTTTCAGACGTTGGGGAATCTAAAGCTCAACATGGCCTCGGTCAATCTGGATGCTCAATCATCCATACTGGCGCCTATGAGTGGACAGAACTATCCAGCGCAACAACGCATCACCAAGGCCGAATGGCAGACTGTCACTGACTACGGCGGGTTATCACCCCTATGCCAAGAAACGGTCTCATCTACACAGGAAACTCCGTAATGAACTCTTTATTTCGCTGGCGTTCTGTCGGCTGGATCTTTTGTCTGCTAACGGCCTATGTCAGCACAGTTCATGCGCAAACAACCTCTGCTGCCCCAAAAGGCATTTCCTTTCAGGTGTTGCGCGTCATTTATCTTGGGAGCGATAAGCGAGGGATCACCCTGACGGCCAATAATACAGCCTCAAGTCCCTATTTGATGCAGTCCCGGATACAGCCTGTTGACCCGGTAACCGGCAATGTGGCCGAGGGAAAACATCCGGCCATGCCATTTATTGTCACCCCACCGCTTTCCCGCTTAGAAGCCAACAGCGAACTGACACTGCGTATTCGACGTAACGGCGAACCGTTACCGGCCGATCGTGAGTCGGTCTTTTTTATCTCGATGAAGGCAATCCCCACTCAGGCGGCACCGGAACAGCGCGCGGAAGAGAAACAGATGGTATTGACGGTCACCAGCAATATGAAGGTGTTTTACCGCCCGGAAGGGTTGGTTAAGCGCGCCGTTGCCGACATGGCCCCCAAGCTGAAATTCCGCCGTGATGGCAACCAGTTGATTGCAGAAAACCCGACACCCTATTGGCTGACTTTTTCACGCTTAACGGTGGGAAAAACTGCACTGGACAAAGCGCAGTTGCGCCTGATGGTTCCCCCAAAAGGCCAACAGCGCTACATCTTGCCAAACGATACCTCTGGCAACGTGACATGGCAACTGATTGATGAAGACGGCTGGGATACTCCCGTTGAGCAGCGCCCCTTGTAGGTCTTTTCTGAAGTAATGCATGGAAAAGTGACACTTTAGCTTTCGTTATGGACGCGATAATAATGACAACACGACATACTGATTTCACGCTATTGCCTGTGCTGGCAGGAGCTACCTTACTGGTGAGCGGTACGCCTGCTGTAGCTCGAGACTATTTTGATCCAGGGCTGCTTTCTCTCAGTGGAACAGACGCCGCCACGGTAGATCTGAGCACCTTTGAGACCTCAGGAAAAACACCGCCAGGCACCTACACTGTCTCCCTGTTTATGAACCAAACAGACCAGGGGCAGCACACCTTGATATTCAAGGCGGACGCCAATGGCGACATCCAGCCGCAACTCTCACCCGCTTTCCTTAACAAACTAGGCGTGAATACAAAGGTTTTACCCACCTTTGTAGGGTTGCCACCAGAAGCGCCGGTAAAGAATCTTGCCACCCTTATTCCAGAATCAAAAACCCAGTTTGATTTTGCCCAGCTTCGTCTGGATATCAGTGTTCCCCAGGTAGCAATGCAGCCCAATGCACAAGGGGCTGTCGATCCCGCCTTATGGGATCACGGCGTACCCGCATTGTTGTTCAACTATAACCTGAATGGCGGGCGCAATTGGCAGGGGGAACAACCTGGTATGGGCAGTAACACCCAAACCAACCTGTTTGCCAACGTACAAGGTGGCGCTAACTGGCAAGCCTGGCGCCTGCGCAGCAACATGACCTATTCACGTAACACCAATAATGCGAACGATATGGCTGCTCTGACCACCCAGAGCACGCAGTTTAGCAACACTTACCTGCAGCGCGATATCCAACCCTGGCGGTCAGAGATTCTGTTGGGGGAAAACAGCACCGAAAACGACGTGTTTGACAGCATCCCGTTTCGTGGGGTCAAGCTTAATTCCAGTGACGACATGCTGCCCACCAGCCTGCGCGGTTTTGCGCCCATCATCAGCGGTATTGCGCAAACCAACGCACGCGTCACGGTGAGCCAGAACGGTAACGTCGTCTATCAGACCTATGTGGCTCCTGGGCCATTCCGTATCAATGACCTGTTCCAGACCGGCCAAGCAGGTGATTTGATCCTCACCATTAACGAATCCGATGGCACCGTCCGCACCCAGACGCTGGCCTTCTCATCGCTCCCAGTGATGCGGCGGCAAGGCAGCCTGAAGTATGAAGTGACGGCAGGCCGCTACAACGGTGGCATCACCGTCGACTCGCAGCAGGCGAACTTTGTGCTGGGCACCGCCATCTACGGCCTGCCTCATGATATCACCCTGTATGGCGGTACCCTCTTAGCCAAAGATTATGTCTCTGCCGTAGCGGGTAGCGGTTTCTCCCTGGGCAACTTCGGCGCATTGTCGGCAGACATCACGGCCTCCAGCACCAAATTGCCTGGGCAAAACGCTCATCAGCAAGGGTATTCTTACCGGCTGCGTTATTCCAAAAGCATGCTGAGCACGGGTACAGCGGTAGATCTGACCGCCTATCGCTATTCAACGCGCAACTATTACAGTTTCTCTGACTTCAACAACCTGGGTTTCCAACTCAGTGACGGCCAGGTACCTTGGGCTCTGGAGCGTCAGCGTTCCAATTTCCAGGTGCGACTCAGCCAGCAACTGGATTCATGGGGCTCACTGTATTTGTCCGCTTCTCGCAACGATTTCTGGGGCAACAACAAGGTGATGAACACGGTATCGGCGGGTTACAACGGCAGTTACCGCGGTGTGAGTTACGGCCTGGCCTACAGCATTGACCGGCTGAAGGGGGATGGCAGTTGGCCAGAGAACCGGCAGTTATCACTGAACATGCAGGTGCCATTGAATATGTTCACCGCCTCACCTGCCGCGCGTAACGCCTATGCCAGTTACCAGATGACACACGACAATCATGGGCAGGTCCAGCAGCAGACCGGGATTAATGGCAGCGCGCTCGATAGCCGTATCTCCTATAGCGCAATGCAGGGCTGGTCAAATGGGCAAAACAGTAACAACAGCACGCTGAACGCCGGTTATCAAGGCAGCAAAGGGTCTGCCAGCATGGGCTATAGCTACAGCCGCCAGAATCGCTCGTTGAACATGAGCGGTAACGGCGGGATCGTAGTGCATCCGCAAGGGGTAACCTTGAGCCAGATGTTGGGCAATTCGCTAGCCATTGTCAGTGCACCAGGGGCCAAGGGGACCAGCGTGATGAACGGCAATATTCAGACGGACAACCGCGGCTATGCGGTAGTGCCTTACCTGTCGAACTATCAGCTTAACAACGTCAGCTTAAACCCGGCCACCTTGCCAGACGATGTGGATGTTAACCAGTCGAGCCTGAACGTGTACCCGACCAAAGGAGCTGTGGTGATGGCCAACTTTGCTACACACGTAGGCTACCAGGTGTTGATGACGCTGCTGCAGGCGAACAACACTCCGGTACCGTTTGGAGCACTGGTCACCATAGAGAACAAGACCGCACAGGAGCCGAATACCGGGATTGTCGGTGAAGCAGGCCAGGTATACCTGAGCGGATTATCGGAACAAGGGAAGCTGAAGGTGACCTGGGGCAAAGAGGCAGACCAGCAATGCCTGGCCGCTTTTAACCTGGCAAAAGTCGCTGCCCCCTCCGTCAACAACCCGGTACGCATGTTGACCATCGTCTGTCAGGGGAAATAAACACATCATGGCAACCTCAAAAGCAGTAAACATCGCCACAGAGCATGAAAACAGAAAGAGAGAGACAATGAAAAGCATGCATATACCCTCATCGACTCATCAAAACCGGCCAAACAGTGGTACTACGCGTCTACTGACCATATTGACTTTATTACTGGTGTCCGTCCCTTCGTCCAGAGCAGTCGATATCATTACTATCGGCAAGGGTAAAGGTATTGTCTGGGAGGGATACCCCTTTAGTGCAAATTTGTCAGGAAGTATCGCTGATACTAGGTTGTTCAATATTTATGGGATAGCCGCGATATCCGATAGCCCAAACGTCTGCATGGATACTTCGAAACTTGAAGAAATTGAGGGTTATATGGCATTACCGATCGCTATAGGGGTTGGGCTGATCCCTAGGGCGACCATAAGCGCGACCTATCCTCTTACCCCTTCCAACACACAGGAAACGCTAACCGGTACGATAGGATTACCCCGCACGGAAGGGAGAACCAGTTCAGGGTTTGTCATCACGAATCCAACGACGAGTACTCTCTTTACCTCCAGGCAGTGGTGTTTACCTCCACGTCAGAACGACGTAGCTTATTTTTATCGGAATGGTTTTCTACGAACTGCTCAACTCTCAGGTACTTGGGTAATGGTGGCTAATGGCAGACAAAGCAGCCAGCAAATCATCATTCCAGCCATGTACGCCGCAAGTTTTCAGGCAGCTCATGCTGGCGCAGATCGTTCTCAACAGATTTTACCCAGTGCTATCACCCTGCGTATCTCTACCTTGGAGTGCACCATAGCCACCACCACCAATATCAACTTTGGCGGTGTGCAGCGTAATACTCAAGTTGGCAGCGAATTGGCACGTTTGTCCTATCCGCTCACCGTTGCCTGTTCACAAGATACAGACAAGATTAATGCCAATATCAACGTCCAGTTCCGCGCCGCCAGCGGCGAGTACCAATCAACCCCAACACGGCTGGCACTGACTCAAGGCGGTGGCTATATCACGGGCGAAATTGATAACGGCGTAACGGGCAGCGGTGCTTGTAACTTAACTACCGGTATTCCATTTGATAATACTCAGCTCAAAGTAGGGAGTATCAGCAACGTCGAGTCTACCAAAGTCACCAATAGCCAAATCACCTGGCGCTTGTGCTCTGGTGGAGCAACTTTACCTCTAGGCCCTGTTGATGCCTCAACAGACATGTTGGTCACCTTTAACTAACCTTCAACGATCGGGCGCTGGCATGTAGCGCCCGAGCCTATGCAACCCAGCGCGGCACCCGCAGCCTAATCACCAACCCGCCCTGTTCACCGTTATGCGCCTCTACCTGCCCACCGTGCGCCAACACGACTTTACGGGCAATCGCCAGCCCCAGCCCATACCCTTTGCCAGACAGCGCCGACTTCACCCGCACAAAGGGATCAAAAATGCTGGAAAGCTTCGACTCTTCTACCCCTGGCCCCTGATCGCTGACCTCAATCTGCAACAGTTGATCAACACAGGTCAGTTCCACCATAACCCGCTGCCCGTGGCCAGAGAAACGCAGCGCATTGCGAATGATATTTTCCACCGCGCGGCGCATCAGTTCTGCATTGCCTTTCACCGTATACTCCACGTCTGGACTGGCCTGCAATACAATCTCTACGTTAGGGATTTGCGCCTCGTAGCGCGCATCGTTCACTACCGCATCCACCAATCCGTAGAGATCAAAATACTCTTCATCTGGCAGGCAATTACTCTCAGCACGCGACAGGGTCAGCAGTTCCCCAATCATTTTGTCCAGGCGCCCTGCCTCATGCTCAATGCGCTGCAGTGAGTTTTCCACGTTATCAGGATTTTGCCGCCCCAGACCGATCGCCAACTGTAAACGTGCCAATGGCGAGCGTAGCTCATGGGAAACGTCGTGCAGCAGTTGCTCGCGGGCGCTGACCAGCAGTTCCAGCCGTTCCGCCATGGTATCGAAATCGCGCGCCACCTCGGAAAGCTCATCATGTCGCCGCCGCATCGCTGGGAACAACCGCACCGCCAAATCACCCTGTGCCACCCGTTCAAAACCGGCGCGCAGCTGGCGCATTGGGCGCGTCAGGTTCCAGGCCAGCACTGCGCTGAACAGCAACCCGCCCAAAGCACCCACCCACAGAAATGGAGCCGGGATATTAAGAAAGCGCCAGCGCTTGGTGGGGCGGTACTCTTGCCGTAGCCCTTCAAGATCATAACTCAGCAAATAACCCCGGTTATCCGCCCCGATCACCCATTTAGCCACCTTTGGTGGTAGCCGCCCCGCCTCAGCGCTTTGCACCGCATCCTCTGCCGGTGGCTGTGCCGCCGGAGTCACGGTGAAGAAACGACGATCGTTCGGCGGCCAATCAGCCACCATGGCGTTCAGCGCTGGCATGCCGCCGCTTTGTAGCACGGCAGCAGCCGATGCTATTTGCAGGCTGACCATACGCCGGGCAATGCTGGTTTCCGGTGATTCATGGCGATTACCATAAAAAGTGAAGGTGACCCACAATGCCTGGGTCATGATGATGAACGTCAGCCAAAAGCCGAGCAGGATTTTCCAGAACAGTCTTCCGCGCATAGGCATCACCTGATGCGATAACCGATACTGCGCACCGTTTCGATACTCAGCAGGTTACCGGTCAGCACACTCAATTTTTGGCGGATATTGCTGATATGAACGTCAACGCTGCGATCGTAGGCTTCACGCTGGCGCCCCAGCCCTTTCTGCGAAAGCTCGTCTTTAGAAACCACCCGCTCCGGCGCGCGCAGCAGCAGCTCCAACAAATTGAACTCCGATGCCGTCAGGTCAAACACCTTTCCTTGCCATTCCGTGCTGCGGGTGGAAGGGTTCAGCGTCAGTTCGCCAAATACCAACACCAAATCCTTATTCACCGCTTCCGGCTGTTCTTCAAAACGGCGCAGCACCGCACGCAGGCGTGCTACCAGTTCACGCGGATAGCACGGCTTGGGCACGTAATCGTCAGCCCCCATCTCCAGGCCAATCACCCGATCAATGTTGTCGCCTTTGGCGGTCAGCATGATGATCGGCAAGCGACTTTTTCTGCGCACCTCACGCAGCACATCAATGCCGCTCATATCCGGCAGCATAATATCGAGGATCATCGCGGTGTAGTTACCGGAAAGCGCCCCAGCGACTCCATCTTTGCCGTTCAGCACCAGGGTCGCGTTGAATCCTTCAGCGGTCAGGTATTCGCTCAGCATGGTACCCAGTTCAAGATCGTCGTCAACCAACAAAATTTTCATGCCTTTCTCCCTCGCTGATTCACGTCATTCTCCCGCTGATTGATTCATGGCGCAGCCGGTTTTACTCAATCCTTACATATCACACAGCGATATCAATATACCGACAGTAGGGAAGAGGCATTAGTCAAACACGCCAGTGGAGAGGTAACGATCGCCGCGATCGCAGATAATCGCCACAATCACGCTGCCTGGGTTGGCCGCTGCGATACGCAATGCGCCAGCCACGGCACCGCCGGAACTAACTCCGCAGAAGATCCCTTCGCGCTGCGCCAGTTGACGCATGGTTTGCTCGGCTAGGCTTTGGCTCATATCCAGCACCTGATCCACCAGCTCAGGGCGGAAAATACCCGGCAGGTAGGCCGCTGGCCAACGGCGAATGCCCGGAATACTGCTGCCTTCGGCCGGTTGCAGACCGATGATGTTAACCTGTGGATTTTGGCTTTTCAGGTAACTACCAACGCCGGTAATGGTGCCGGTGGTACCCATGCTGGAAACAAAATGGGTAATGCGGCCCGCCGTTTGCTGCCAGATTTCTGGGCCGGTGGTGGTGAAGTGGGCGTAGGGATTATCCAGATTATTAAACTGATCCAGCACCTTGCCCTGCCCTTGCTGCTGCATCTCCAACGCCAGATCGCGTGCCCCTTCCATCCCCTGCTCACGGCTGACCAGGATCAGTTCGGCGCCGTAAGCGCGCATTGCCGCCTGGCGTTCCATGCTCATGTTTTCCGGCATCAGCAGCTTCAGGGTATAGCCTTTCATCGCGGCAATCATCGCCAGCGCAATGCCGGTGTTGCCGCTGGTTGCCTCGATCAGCGTATCACCCGGCGTGATCTCACCGCGCAGTTCCGCCTGTTGGATCATCGCCAGCGCGGCACGATCTTTAACCGAACCTGCCGGATTATTACCTTCCAGCTTGACCCAGACTTCCGCGCTCAGCCCTTCAGCCAATCGTTGCAGTTTTACTAACGGTGTATTCCCGATGCATTGTTCCAGCGTGGTCACAATCGTTGCCTGTTTATAATGTCAAAAGGCAACCCCAAGGTTGCCTTAAATACGAATAATGGGGGGTTAAAAACTATCAGGCGCTTTTCGCTAACGCAACCGGTTGTAACAATTGTTCACCAGCATACAGGCGCGCGTTCAAGCTGCCGACATAGTAACGGCCACCGCGAGTAGGTGCCGTATTGTCTTCCGACAGCACCACGCTAATCGGTTCCTGATGCCAGCCGATCGGCTGCACGGTCAGTTGCCAGAAGTGGCCGCGCGGGCTGACTTCCAGCACCTGCACCGGTAACGGACAACGGGCACTGCTCTCAGTGCTGATCTCCATTTCCCACGGGCGCAAGAACAGATCGACGCGGCCCTGATGCATCGGCTGGAACGACAGCGGCCATTGGTGGGCGCCCACAAACAACTGCGAACCACGGATTTCGCCGTTCAGGCGGTTCACTTCACCCATAAACTCCAATACGAAACGGGTCGCTGGTTCACGCATGATCTCGACCGGTGAACCCACCTGCTCGATATTGCCCTGGCTCATCACCACGATACGATCGGCCACTTCCATTGCCTCTTCCTGATCGTGAGTGACGAACACGCTGGTGAATTTCAACTCTTCATGCAGTTGGCGCAGCCAGCGGCGCAGTTCTTTGCGCACCTGGGCATCCAATGCGCCAAAGGGTTCATCCAACAGCAGGATTTGCGGTTCCACTGCCAGCGCCCGCGCCAACGCCACACGCTGTTTCTGACCACCAGAAAGTTGCGAAGGATAGCGATTCGCCAGGTGGCCCAATTGCACCATCTCCAGCAGTTGTTCCACTTTCTGTTTGATCGCTGCGGCATTCGGGCGTTCGCGGCGCGGCAGCACGCTCAGGCCAAAAGCGATATTGTCGAATACCGTCATATGGCGGAACAGCGCATAATGCTGGAATACGAAACCGACGCGACGATCGCGCGCGTGCACGCGGCTGACATCTGTACCATGGAAGCCCAGCTTGCCGCCGCTCTGGCTTTCCAGCCCGGCGATAATCCGCAGCAGGGTGGTTTTACCGGAACCCGACGGCCCCAGCAGTGCCACCATCTCACCAGAAGGAATATCGAGCGAGATATCGTTCAATACCTTGGTACGACCGAAGAATTTGTTGATACCGTTGATCTCAATGCTCATGATTTTCCTCCCGCTCAAGACGTGCGTTCTGGCGCGCTAAACGCCATTGCAAGCCGCTTTTCAGAAATAAGGTCACTATGGCCATCAGGGTCAGCAGCGCGGCGGCGGTAAAGGCCCCGGCGGTGTTGTAATCCTGATGCAGTAATTCCACTTGCAGCGGTAAAGTGTAGGTTTCACCGCGAATCGAACCGGAAACCACCGACACCGCACCAAATTCACCAATGGCGCGCGCATTGGTCAGCACCACGCCGTACAGCAACGCCCAGCGGATGTTCGGCAGCGTGACGCGGCGGAACATCTGCCAGCCAGAAGCCCCCAGCAGCACGGCGGCCTCATCTTCGTGACTGCCCTGGCTCAACATCAGCGGCACCAGTTCACGCACCACAAACGGGCAAGTGACGAATACCGTAACCAACACCATACCCGGCCAAGCGAACATCAGTTGGATGTTATGCGCATCCAGCCAACCGCCGATCGGCCCATTAGTGCCGTAAAACAGCAGATACAATAGCCCGGCCACCACCGGCGACACGGCAAACGGCATATCAAACAGCGTTAGCAGCAATTGGCGGCCAGGGAACGTAAAGCGCGTTACCAGCCAGGCCAGCAAAGTGCCGAACACCAGATTGACCGGCACGGTAATCAGCGCCACCAGCACCGTCAGCCAGATCGCATGCAACATGTCTGGATTGGACAGGTTCTGCCACACGGCCCCCGCGCCAGAGGAGAATGCCTCGATGAAAATCACCACCATCGGCACCACCAGCAGCAGAATCGAGAACAGTACGCCGATAGCGATCAACGTCCACTTACCCCAATTCACACGCGGGCGTTCTACGCCACGAAAGGCGGTAATATCAGCCATCAGTGCCCCCCAATACGGCGGCCGAAGCGGCTCTGCAAAGTGTTAATCGCAAACAGCAGCAGTAACGATGCAGCCAGGATCACCGAGGCGATAGCGCTGGCCGCCGGGTAATCAAACTCCTGCAAACGGACAAAAATCATCAATGAGGTCACTTCGGTCTTCCAAGCGATGTTACCGGCGATAAAGATCACCGCGCCAAACTCGCCCAGGCTGCGGGTAAACGACAGCGCCGTGCCGGCCAGCAGCGCCGGGGCTACTTCCGGCAGGACTACGCGGCGGAAGCTCTGCCAGCGGCCTGCTCCCAGCGTTTCTGCTGCTTCTTCGTATTCTGGGCCCAACTCTTCCAGCACCGGTTGTACGGTGCGCACCACGAACGGAATACTGGTGAACGCCATCGCCACTGCGATGCCGAGCCAGGTAAACGACACCTTGATATCAAACTGCGCCAACCACTGCCCGTACCAGCCGGTAGTGGAAAACAGCCCGGCCAGCGTCAGGCCAGCCACCGCCGTTGGCAGCGCGAAAGGCAGGTCCATCAAGCCATCCAGCAAAGAACGGCCAGGAAATTGATAGCGGGTAAGGATCCAGGCCATCAGCATGCCGAACACCGCGTTGAAAATACTGGCCACGCCCGCCGCCAGCAGCGTCACTTTATAGGCGGCTACCACCTGCGGATTGGTGATCACTTCCCAGTATTGCGCCAGGCTCATCTGCGCCAGTTGCATCACCAGCGCGCTGAGCGGCAACAGCAAAATCAGGCAGGTATACAGCAGGCTGCTGCCCAGACTGAGGGTGAAGCCGGGCAGAACCCGCTTGCTGGACAACGCCAACATTACTTATGCCCTGCCGCTAACAGTTGATCCAGCTCGCCACCGGTCGCGAAGTGTGTGCTCATCACCTGCGGCCAACTGCCGAACTGATCTTCCACGCGGAACAGTTTGGTCTGCGGGAACTGGCCTTTCGCCGCATCCATCGCTTTCTGGTCATAGACGCGGTAATAGAAACTGGTGATCACATGCTGAGCCGTCGGGCTGTAGAGATAATTCAGATAATCTTTCGCTGCCTGCTCGGTGCCATTTTTCTCAACGTTTTTATCCACCCAGGCCACCGGGAACTCCGCCAGAATATCGACGGGTGGCACGATCACATCGTATTTGTCTTCACCGTACTGCTTGCGGATGTTATTCACTTCCGACTCAAAGCTGATCAGCACGTCGCCCAAACCGCGCTCAACGAACGTAGTGGTCGCGCCACGGCCGCCGGTATCAAACACCACCACGTTTTTCAGCAAACGGGTCATAAAGGCGCGGGTTTTGGCCTGATTGTTATCATCAGCCTGGCTGGCTGCGCCCCAAGCGGCCAAATAGGTATAACGGCCATTGCCAGAGGTTTTCGGATTCGGGAAGACCAGTTGCACATCATCACGCACCAGATCGTTCCAGGTGTGGATACCTTTCGGGTTACCCTTGTGCACCAGAAACGCCATGGTGGAATAGAACGGCGAGCTGTTATTGGGTAAACGCTGCTGCCAGTCGGCGGGGATCAGCTTGCCGCGATCGTGCAGGATCTGCACATCGGTAACCTGGTTATAGGTCACCACGTCGGCCTTAAGCCCCTGAAGGATCGCCAGCGCCTGTTTGGAAGAACCTGCGTGGGATTGTTTGATCGTCAGTTTGTCGTTCGGATGCTGCTGATTCCACTGCTGTTCAAAGCCTGGATTCAGCGCGGCAAACAATTCACGGGAAACGTCGTAGGAGCTGTTGAGCAATTCAGTTGCAGAAAGGCTACCGCTGGCCAATAACAACGCCACCAGACCTCCTTTCAGCACACTATTTTTATATTTCATTCTGCACCTTATCACTCAGTCAAACCGCCGGGTCTTTGCCCTGATGCTGACCAGTGTATTTATAACTCGATGCAGAGCTGTAACGCTTTTATATACCGTTTAGTGATTTTCAAGCATCAAATGCTCTAAGGCAGGAAGGGAGCGGTTTTGCAGTGGGGGAAGGGAAACCAGGGCCAGCGTGGCTGACCCTGGGTAAGGCATCAAAGCGACAGCAGGCGCGTCAGCGACGGCGCAAAGTAGTAACTGCCGGTCACCGCACGGCTGAAACGCAGCACAGCATCGTGTTTACCATCCAACTCGCCAAACATGCTCAGCAGTTGTTGTTCAATATTGTGCAGGCGCGCGCAGTAGGCAATAAAGTACAGGCCATGTTTGCCGCTGGCGGTGCCGTAAGGCAGGCTCTGGCGCAGGATTTTCAGCCCTTTGCCCTCTTCTTTCAGATCAACACGGCTAACGTGCGACGTCTCTGGCCGCTGCTCCGGCGGCAGTTCCTCGCTGTCATGCTTGGTACGGCCAATGATCTGCTCTTGCTGCTCGGTGGTGAAACGCTGCCATTGGCGCAGGTTATGCTCATAGCGCTGCACCAGCACATAGCTGCCGCCTGCGTCTTCATCGCCTTCACCAATCACCGCCACCACCGGGCGCTGTTCGCCCTGCGGGTTTTCGGTGCCGTCGATAAAGCCGCTCAGATCGCGCTCTTCCACCCAACGGAAACCGTGAGTTTCTTCTTCAACGCGGATGGTATTGCCAAAAGCTGCCAGTGCCGCCTGCGCCAAAGAGAAATTGACGTCATGTCGCAGAGATTGAATATGGATCAGTAAATCGCGCTGGGTCGCCGGTGCCAAACCCTTGCCCAGTGGCGTAAAAGGCTTCAGCTCTTTAGCACCCTGGCCGTTGGAAAGGTCGTGCCAGACGTCAGCGCCAAAAGCTATCACTGCGCCCAGATGGGCATCTGGGAACTGCTGTTGCAGCTCGTTAAGCGACTGGCAGAGTTGCTTACACCCCTGACGCAAATCGGCGAATTCACCCTGAACCATGGCTTCGATAAAGATGCCAAAACGGCAATGCTCCAGCAGGATCCCGCTCTGAATCTGTGTCATGTAGTTATCCTCAATACCTGAATCGGGTAACAGGTTCGCGTTCAACGCGTGGGTTCCCTGTTACAAACACGCATTATCTTAACGCACGCGAAAAAAATTACCTTAGCGGAGCGCAAAGAATAAAACGGGATTTAACGCTAAAAGATGCGGATGCCGCGAAAAACACCCGCAAGAGAATTATTGCGCTTTGGCATGCCAGATGATTTTGCTCACCGTCCAGCTCTGCAACGTGTCATCAGGTGGAATAATGTCCTGTGGGCCAGCCCACTTACCACTGAAGATATAGCTGACGTAGCGGCTTTGCTCAGCCACACACTCCACGTTTCCCGCGTCCTCGCCCTCACCCGGTTTACAGGAACCAAAGGCTTTACTGAACAGATCGCTGAATGGCGTGCCCAGCTTGCTGCCCCATTCGGTGGCAACATCAGGATCCATGACGTCGACGCGCTGCGCATAGCCTTTTGGCTCACCGGTGATCACCAGTTTCACGTTATCGCCGTCCAGCGCCTGATAGTAGGCAACGATCTGACCGTTGCTGGTCGCCATGCCGCCGCGCATGCGGTAGCTGTTGTTCAGACCTTCGCCAAGCGCGCTTTCTGTCATTGAGGTACCAGCATTAATGCCGCCGACGCCTTTGCCGCTGACTTCCACGCTGCTGCCAAACCAGTTGAACGGCGACAGGCTGGACCAAGAGAAACTACTCAAGGTCGAACAGCCGGTCAGTAGCAGTGGTAGCCCTAACAGCAGTGGGCGAATATTCATCTTATAGCTCCTTAACATCAAACACATCGGCCGTTTCAGCCTCTCATAACTGCCTGGACGACGCCATTGGTTGCGAGCTTGGAGTGTGCAAATTGGGAAAAGTGCCGCAAAAACAGGAATTAGTCCAGTTCTTCCTCTGGCATAAAGCAGGCCTTCAGGCGTTGGTTAAGCAGCAGATAACCCAGCGCCAACGCATCTAACAGCACCAACACCATGTCCAGAGGTGGCTCATTACCGCCCTGTTGCCACAGGCTGTAGAGCGATCCCAGCAAAGCGGCTGCCAGAGAAGACGCCAGCACCCAGCGCCAGCAACGCCACAAGCGCGGCCAGTGCTGGCGGCGGCCACCAATCAGGAAAGCCAGTGCCGCTGGCAGGCCCAGCAAAATACCGTACCAAAAACGCTGGGTATCGGGATAAAACAGTTGCAGCAGCCCCGTTCCTTGATCGCGCGAAGCCCCCGCCATCACAAACAATATCCAGGTGCGAGCCTGCAGTATCAATACGCCCCAAAACCATAGGGGGAGGCGCAATACACCATGCTGATCGTAATCGTCCGGTGAAAACCGGTGTGATGGATTCTTCAAACGCCATTCCTTGCTGATACCATAATCATTCATACAAATGGCGACAACGCTGACCGTTTTCAATCTCCAGCTTAAGAAGCTCTTAAGATCCTTATGGTTTAATCCTCACTATCAAACAAGCAGCCTGATGAGTAAGGCTATTGATTCTCATGAAAGATAAGGATAACACCAATGAAAAAAATCACTTTAGCACTCTTAATCGCCCTGTGTAGCGCCCCAGTTTTGGCACAGCAGGGCGGATTCCTCGATCCAAACGCCCCACAGGCCCAGACGCAAAACAGCCAACAAGGCGGTTTTTCCGGCCCAAGCGCAACGCTGACCACCGTGGATAAAGTAAAATCGATGAGCGACGATACCTGGGTGATGTTGCAGGGCAGCATTGAGCAGCGCGTGGGTGATGATACCTATACCTTCCGCGATGCTACCGGTACCCTGACGGTCGAGATCGATAAAAAACGCTGGGGCGGCCAAACCATCACCCCGAAAGACAAAGTACAGTTGGAAGGGAAAGTGGATAAAGAGTGGAGCAGCGTAGAAGTCGATGTGAAGAACATCAAAAAGCTGCCATAACCGATAATCGGGGCGGTGCGATTCACCGCCCTGACTTTTAATATTCCTGATCTTCAATCAGCCGTTTACCCAGGCTGGTAATACCCTGGATCTCATAGCCCAACTTTTCATACATCTCGATCACGGTATCATTATCTTCACGCACCATCAGTTGAATTTTTGGGCAACCGCGCGCAATCAGCTTTTTCTCCAACCGGTTAATCAGCGCATTGGCAATGCCACGGCCACGATAATCAGGGTGAACGCCCAGATAATACGCCGAGCCACGGTGGCCATCGTAGCCCCCCATTACCGAACCCACGACTTCGCCGCCCACTTCTGCCACCAGGAACAGGTCTGGATCGTGATTCAATTTGCGTTCGATATCCATTTCAGGATCGTTCCATGGCCGCAGCAGATCACAACGCTCCCACAGGGTGATGACCTCTTCAAAGTCGTCTTGTCGAAATACGCGAATTTCCATTAGATATGCGCCATTATAAAAAGGATTACTCTGATTATACTCAAAGTCGTTAGCATTGCAGCCAGACGAAACTTTCGCGTAATAAATAGCAATAGTTATCAAGTCGATTAATCAAGATCAATACGCTATAACCTCGCGAAACAGTCTTCCCCGTTGGAGCCGAGTGCGATGAAAAAACCGATTGACCCCTACCTCAGTTTTACGCCTCTCGCTACCTCACAGACACGCCGCCAACTGTTGCTCTCCGGCCTTGCTCTGGCGCTGCTTGGTGGCAAAACGTCAAGTGCTCAAGCCAGCGATTCCGGTAGTATGTTGCGCAGCCAGCACAGTAAACCTGCACCTAAAACGGCTGGCGGTAAAAAGCTGGTGATGATCGATCCCGGCCATGGCGGTATTGATTCCGGCGCCGTAGGCCGCGAAGGTTCGCAGGAAAAACATGTGGTGCTGGAAATAGCCAACCACGTGCGCCGCTTTCTGCATGAGCACGATCACGTTGAGGCACGGCTAACGCGCGAACAAGATGAATTCATCCCGCTGTTCCAGCGCGTGGAGATCGCCCACCAGCACCGGGCCGATCTGTTTATCTCGATCCACGCCGACGGTTTTACCAGCCCGGAAGCCGCCGGTGCTTCGGTATTTGCGCTCTCCAATCGTGGGGCCAGTAGCGCCATGGCGCGTTATCTGTCTAAACGGGAAAACGCCGCCGATGAAATCGCCGGGGGCAAATACCAGGAACAGGATAACTATCTGCAACAGGTATTGTTCGATCTGGTACAGACCGACACCATCAACAACAGCCTGACGCTGGGCCGCCACGTGCTGGGGCAGATCCGCCCGGTGCATCGGCTGCACAGCGACAGCACCGAGCAGGCGGCATTTGCGGTATTGAAATCCCCGTCGATTCCTTCTGTGCTGGTGGAAACCTCCTTTATTACCAACCCAGCGGAAGAGCGCCTGCTGGGGACCACCGCATTCCGCGAGAAAATCGCCCGCGCGATTGCCGACGGCGTGATCGGTTTCTTCAGTTATTACGACGCCCACGAGCGAAAACCGCGCTGAGTCTGAATCACACCCTCGATAGCGCGGCTGCCGATACCTCCGCTGCTGATGATATTGCCCTAGGCAACGTTGCCAGAAGACCTGCGCCTTGAAAACCATGCTCCCCATTCAGCATCCGTTCCATTTTCACTTCGCGCTAATATTTACCGTAGGTCATGGTGCAGTCGTAGATTCCCTGTCCAGGTCTTCGGGCCAGCGGTACTGATACTCTTCAGGTGTCCAACTTACCGGACTGTCTTTGAACATCGGCGTGGCGGGTACATTACGCCCTTGCATATACTGGCAGATATGGCTCCACTCGGCCCAAATCATGCGGATATCACCAACTACGCTGGTCACGTTAAAGCGGTGGAGCACCTGATGAGAACCCGGGCTGCACACGGCGCAGGACAGTTGGCTGCCGAAGGTGTAACGCCCGCTCCAGAATAGCCGTTCACCGTAGATGTCTTCCCAGTCAAACACCTTTACAATGACAGGCCAGTGTTTCCAGGGATTCCAGCTACGCTGATATTCATACACGTAGACCTTCTGCCGCTTACGGTTAAAACGTATGGGGGTTGAGCGAGGGCTGTACATCACTGCTCGAAATGCAAAGACAATCAAAGATACGAAAATAAAAAGGCTACATAAAGTCACAACGAATGTTGGTACATATAGAAACATTCCAGACTTAATCGTAACGCAAAGTAGAGTAATTACATAAATTGAAAGCAATATAATCAGAAACCACAACACCCCCCAAGACTTATTGGTGTAGCAGGGAATTTCCATCCAGGTGCCGTTCATTTTATTCACCCAGATGAGTTGTGGTTTATAGGTCTGCAATTCATCACGCCCCGGCAAGTCCTCTTCCCAGTAATCCGCCTGCGGTTGCAGTATCGAATGTAACGGACGGTGACGCTCTGCCAGTTCAATGGCGGCCAGCTCTTCTGCCGTAATCGGCGGCAGCTTATTGCTCTTTCGTTTTTTCTGCATGCTCATTCTACCATTGCGCCTTAACGGTTAATCCTTCCCGATACTCAGTATCCGTTATATCCGGCCAGAAGCTGACAGTCAGTGTGGCGGATTGGCACAGAGACTCCTTTACAGTGAAGCTAACCAGTAGGAGTAGCCCCTCATCCGTCACTACCCGTTTGGCTTTCGGGCTCTGACAGAATGGACTCACCGTGGTGCTGTCTGAAGCTCCATTGACATGCCGTGACTCCGCGACCAGTTCTGCCCCATCTCCGGCCAGACGGTATTGTAACGCGGAAGTCCCTTCCTGATACCCTGGTAGCACCAGCTTCACCTTCACTTCACGGTAATACTCACCATAGATAATGGTCGGAGCACTGAAGGCCACTTCAGCCACCATACCTGACATCACTGCATACCAGGCGTCCAGCATTCTGGCCAGATCCTCCTTAGCTCCGGGATGCCAGACAATATCACTGCCGTGGCGGTCTTTTCCGAAGCAGCTACATCGCAGCCAGACTTCCAGCGGCGTGCTGCGATATTGCCCGGCAGCATAAGCAATTCCAGCTCCAACCAATATCAGTAGCGCGCCTAGCCCAGCCATGCCCCCCAGAGCAAACACGCCATTCCATGAACTGATAACCCCTAAAGCTCCTCCGGTTATGGTACTAATGCCACCAAACAAATATAAGCCAGAGGATATGTAATCCCCTGATTTATATGAGTCATAGGACTGTACAAACATCCTCACACCATCAAGCACCGCAGCCGCCCCGGCAATAATCCCGCCCAATCTAATCAGGGGATGCACGTAGCCCTGTTTTTCCAGCACCTTCCAGCTCATTCGGGTTGCCAGCATATCGCTGAATCCTGCGATTTCAGACAAGGCGCTCAATACCATCAGACGGTTAATCGCCAGAGTCATTGAGGCATCGGTGTGATGGCTGACGGCCTGTTCGAGATTCTGTGTATTCTGCCCCCAGTCACGGTGATGAATATAACGGCATGTTACCTAGGCGAAAATCAATTGGAATGTGAGTTCCCCGCACCATTACGATGGAGTGATCGGTTTCTTCAGTTATTATGACGCCCATGAACGAAAGCCGCGCTGAGTCTGAATCACACCCTCGATAGCGCGGCTGCCGATACCTCCGCTGCTGATGATATTGACCTAGGCAACGTTGCCAGCAGACCTGCGCCTTGAAAACCATGCTCCCCATTCAGCATCCGTTCCATTTTCACTTCGCGCTAATATTTACCGTAGGTCATGGTGCAGTCGTAGATTCCCTGTCCAGGTCTTCGGGCCAGCGGTACTGATACTCTTCAGGTGTCCAACTTACCGGGCTGTCTTTGAACATCGGCGTGGCGGGTACATTACGCCCTTGCATATACTGGCAGATATGGCTCCACTCGGCCCAAATCATGCGGATATCACCAACTACGCTGGTCACGTTAAAGCGGTGGAGCACCTGATGAGAACCCGGGCTGCACACGGCGCAGGACAGTTGGCTGCCGAAGGTGTAACGCCCGCTCCAGAATAGCCGTTCACCGTAGATGTCTTCCCAGTCAAACACCTTTACAATGACAGGCCAGTGTTTCCAGGGATTCCAGCTACGCTGATATTCATACACGTAGACCTTCTGCCGCTTACGGTTAAAACGTATGGGGGTTGAGCGAGGGCTGTACATCACTGCTCGAAATGCAAAGACAATCAAAGATACGAAAATAAAAAGGCTACATAAAGTCACAACGAATGTTGGTACATATAGAAACATTCCAGACTTAATCGTAACGCAAAGTAGAGTAATTACATAAATTGAAAGCAATATAATCAGAAACCACAACACCCCCCAAGACTTATTGGTGTAGCAGGGAATTTCCATCCAGGTGCCGTTCATTTTATTCACCCAGATGAGTTGTGGTTTATAGGTCTGCAATTCATCACGCCCCGGCAAGTCCTCTTCCCAGTAATCCGCCTGCGGTTGCAGTATCGAATGTAACGGACGGTGACGCTCTGCCAGTTCAATGGCGGCCAGCTCTTCTGCCGTAATCGGCGGCAGCTTATTGCTCTTTCGTTTTTTCTGCATGCTCATTCTACCATTGCGCCTTAACGGTTAATCCTTCCCGATACTCAGTATCCGTTATATCCGGCCAGAAGCTGACAGTCAGTGTGGCGGATTGGCACAGAGACTCCTTTACAGTGAAGCTAACCAGTAGGAGTAGCCCCTCATCCGTCACTACCCGTTTGGCTTTCGGGCTCTGACAGAATGGACTCACCGTGGTGCTGTCTGAAGCTCCATTGACATGCCGTGACTCCGCGACCAGTTCTGCCCCATCTCCGGCCAGACGGTATTGTAACGCGGAAGTCCCTTCCTGATACCCTGGTAGCACCAGCTTCACCTTCACTTCACGGTAATACTCACCATAGATAATGGTCGGAGCACTGAAGGCCACTTCAGCCACCATACCTGACATCACTGCATACCAGGCGTCCAGCATTCTGGCCAGATCCTCCTTAGCTCCGGGATGCCAGACAATATCACTGCCGTGGCGGTCTTTTCCGAAGCAGCTACATCGCAGCCAGACTTCCAGCGGCGTGCTGCGATATTGCCCGGCAGCATAAGCAATTCCAGCTCCAACCAATATCAGCAGCGCGCCTAGCCCAGCCATGCCCCCCAGAGCAAACACGCCATTCCATGAACTGATAACTCCTAACGCTCCTCCGGTTATGGTACTAATGCCACCAAACAAATATAAGCCAGAGGATATGTAATCCCCTGATTTATATGAGTCATAGGACTGTACAAACATCCTCACACCATCAAGCACCGCAGCCGCCCCGGCAATAATCCCGCCCAATCTAATCAGGGGATGCACGTAGCCCTGTTTTTCCAGCACCTTCCAGCTCATTCGGGTTGCCAGCATATCGCTGAATCCTGCGATTTCAGACAAGGCGCTCAGTACCATCAGACGGTTAATCGCCAGAGTCATTGAGGCATCGGTGTGATGGCTGACGGCCTGTTCGAGATTCTGTGTATTCTGCCCCCAGTCACGGATTTGTAGCCCCAGCATGACCGCCGAAAGCACCAGACCGACACTGCTACCGCTGAGGAAACGGCGACTACGCTCCGTCAGCAGGTTTTCCGGGCTTACCGATGTTACACGGGCACCGACATCCTCCCGTAACGAGATAGCGGAAATTCGCAGATCGTTAACCGCCGACACCATTCGTGGGTCTGTGACTGGTAATGCAGCGCCGCCAGTGGCCGCCTCAAGAGCCGCTTTACCCTGGGCAAAATCAAATGCCGTAATATTGAGTCTGACAGGCAAGGCCAGAATTTTCGGGTCATTGATGTTCGTTATCCCCCCTATCGCAGCAGCGTATCCACCCGACCCGTTTCGCGTGAGGGCCCCACCAAATGCGGCATTATTCTCAGCCATGGAAAAAGCACCAAAAGAGGCCCCGTTCAGCCTGATGAGGCGCTGAGCGCCCCTGACGGTGGTGTCCAGTTGTAAAAGCGCAGGGGATGCCCCTGTTGTGCTGTACGCTGTCCCCTGAAGCATCCGGCCATATCCATCGCGGGCAGCATCGTCCAGTTGATTCATTAAGCGGCTGAATGCGGCATTCAGTGCCATAATGCGTCCGGTGATAAGCTGTTGAATAGGTTCATACTTCAGGAAATCGGCAAACTCATCCGATGCCCCAGCCGTTTTCAGATAGGAATAACCTGCTGCACCATCGAGAATAGACGCGGTATTTGGTGCCAGCTCTTGCAGAGCGTCAGCACCTTTCAGATCTTTATAACTTGCCGAGCCGTCAAAGATGGCGGGAGCCTTTGTGGGGTTGCGGGCCAGCAGGCCAATATAGGCCAGAGAGTTTGCCGTCTTCATCCATCCCAGCCAGACTTTATCACTGTGCTTGCCAACGGGGCCGCCCTGAAGGCAGACGGTCAGGGTTTTCATGTGCAACAGCCAGTCCCGAGCATGCTGCTCTGGGGCATAGTCGTGTGCCATGACCGTCAGCCAGTCCTTGCTCAGATACCAGGCGGATAAATCGGCATCCACCGCCGTGATTTTCTTCTGCCAATTATCCACGTAACGCTTGTACGTCTGCTCAAACGCCACCCGGTCGGCTTCACTGTAACAAGTATTCAATCTGGCAAACTCGAAAGCTGAATTCCTTGCAGCCACTTCTTCAGCCGAAGCGCTCTGGTGCATCGCCATAGGATAGCCAGAGTCTGGGCGTCCGAATTCAGGCTGGCTGTTTTTCTGAATCGCTTCCTGGATGAGTTCCATGGTACGGGAAATCGCCCCGGCGGTCATATGCTGGTGGCGGATTTCAGTGCGTGAGGTATAGGCATGACAATCCTCTATCAGTTGCAGACGGCCACTGTTCAGTTCCTGAATCACCCCCACTGTATCATCAAGAATAATGGCTCCCGCACTGCCATACAGCCTGATAATATTCGCCACCTTGTCACGCATGGCATTAAGCTTTTTGACTTCCTTGCGGGGGTAAAATCCGTGTATCGCATCCACAATCGGCTTGCTGTACGGGCCTACCGCCGCCCCCGGAGACGGGTAAAGTTCAGTCTTAAACTCCAGCACTCGCTCCGTCAGTGATGACAGGCTGGCGTCCAGCGCTACACCACAGGGTTGCCCACCAGGGGCGGTCTGAAAGGCTTTCAGGTCGATATGCGTAAAACGTCCTGCCGGGCGTTCAGTCTGGTACTGTTGTAATACTGCCGGGCTCCACGGATCGCTGCTGAAGGCTAGCTCTGCCTGGCTGTATTGCCTGGTATCGATATTGATGAAGCTCGCGATAATGTCATGGTTCTGTGTCCGGCACGCTTCGGCAAGGGGGACGGCGGTTTCACTTTCGGGTCGGTGCCCGTAGAAGAACGACCGCATATGACCTTCTGCGGTGACCTGATACGCCTGCCAAACGCGGTTATCCAACAGGACATACAGATAGCCTTCACGTAGGGTACGCAGGGCATACTTGTACTCACCCCCTGTCAGCTTGATTGTCTGCTCCGGCACTTCGGGTTGCCACGATGAAACACCTGCCATTCTCGGCACGGCTGCTACGCGTAGTGGGAAGATAGCTAATCCCTCCCGACGACAGGCTTTGCAGTCAGAGGGAAGAATGCCGGCCTGCTGGCTTAGTTCAGCATTACGTGCAGTTTGTTCACGGATCGTTAGATTTTCCATCTCTTACTCACTTTGATTAGTCCCTGATACCGTCGCTTGAAGCGTTTGTATAAAGCTACGTGTCGCGCGTGTATACACCAGAGCTATTTGGGAGAGAACTGAGTGGGATAGCAATAGCGTGGAGTTCTTGGCAGCGGATAGTCTACAGACCGACAGCGTAACTGGCGATACTAACCAACTGAAATCGCTATGTGGAATCTGAAAAGGCGCGTAAATCAAACGAATTACACCCAGAGTGTAGTCAGTAGCGGTAGCGCTATCCCCACTCAGGCTATCCATTCTGGTCAGGGACAAGGGACGGTGCAGCAAAGTTGACCATATTCAGTTCGACCTCAATCACCGACACTTATCCAAAAGTGTGCTGTGCGGCAATAAACAGCGGTGACAGATTGTCGCGGTGAGTAGCAGCATGGCGAATACAGAAGGGTAGACACTACCGCTTTCCATGAGCTGACGGGATGGTAGACACGTTGATCAGCAAATTGCAGTTTCACGGTTTGACTGCCAGCAAGGAGGCACTTGCTGCAACCCCAATGACTTTATGTATATACTTAGCGCCCTGTTCCGCCACCCGTTGTGAATAACCTGTATGAGTTTACCCACCATTGCCGCAGTAAAATCCTTTCTGCTGGCGCTGCAAGATCACCTTTGTGAACAATTGGCACAGGCCGACGGCAGCGCCAATTTTCATGAAGACCGTTGGGAACGCGCAGAAGGCGGCGGTGGCCGCAGCCGAGTGCTGACCAAGGGCGCGGTGTTTGAGCAGGCCGGGGTTAACTTCTCCCATGTTTCCGGTGCCGCGCTGCCCGCCTCTGCTACTGCCCATCGCCCTGAACTGGCCGGGCGCAGCTTCCAGGCGATGGGGGTTTCGCTGGTGATCCATCCCCTCAGCCCTTACATCCCCACCAGCCACGCCAACGTGCGGTTCTTTATTGCCGAGAAAGCGGGTGAAGAGCCGGTCTGGTGGTTCGGCGGCGGTTTCGATCTGACGCCGTTCTATGGCTTTGAAGAAGACGCCATCCACTGGCACCGCACGGCGCAGCAGCTCTGCGCGCCATTCGGTAACGATGTTTACCCGAAATACAAAAAATGGTGCGACGACTATTTCTTTATCAAACACCGTAGCGAAGCACGCGGCATTGGCGGCCTGTTCTTTGACGATCTGAACACGCCAGACTTTGACAGCTGTTTCGCCTTTACCCGCGCGGTGGGCGAAGGCTTCCTGGATGCCTATCTGCCGATTGTGGCAAGGCGTAAAACATTGTCGTGGGGCGAAAGCCAGCGCCAGTTCCAGCTTTACCGCCGTGGCCGCTATGTGGAATTCAATCTGGTGTGGGATCGCGGTACGCTGTTCGGCCTGCAAACCGGTGGCCGCACCGAATCGATTTTGATGTCCATGCCACCGCTGGTGCGCTGGGAATATAACCATCAACCGAAAGCAGGTAGCCCGGAAGCCGCACTGTATAGCGACTTCCTGCCGGTACGCGACTGGTTGCAGGAGAAACAATAATGCAGATTTGGGTCGATGCGGATGCCTGTCCGAACGTGATTAAGGAAGTGCTGTTCCGTGCCGCAGATCGTGCCGCCATGCCGGTCACGCTGGTGGCTAACCAGCCGTTGCGCACACCACCGTCTAAATTCATCCGCACCTTGCAGGTTGCTGCGGGTTTTGACGTGGCGGATAACGAAATCGTACGCCGCTGCGAGCCGAACGACCTGGTGATCACCGCCGATATTCCACTGGCGGCCGAGGTGATAGAGAAAGGGGCGATCGCGCTGAATCCGCGCGGTGAACGCTACACACCAGATACCATCCGCGAGCGCCTGAATATGCGTGATTTTATGGATACCCTGCGCTCCAGCGGCATCCAGACCGGTGGGCCAAATACCTTAAACCAGCGCGATCGCCAGCAGTTTGCCAACGAACTGGATAAGTGGCTGCAACAGGCGAAACGGGCGCAGTAACGCCGTAATGCCGGTCAGTTAAGTGCAAAACTGCATAATCATGCACAATTGCTAAAGGAGTTGCCTCCTCTCCCTGTGGAAGAGGGCCTGTAGCACGCTGATCGTCCCTAACCCTCCCCAAGAGAACTGGTTAGCCTTAACTGACAAGCATTACGCAATAACTCAGCCGGTTATTTCTACCGCGGCTATCCTATATTTGGCATCACGTTGATTTTATCCACTATTGGGGGTATAACCATTAGCCATCTGGCTATTTAGCCGTCTATATGGATATAAAGTCATGCAAACAGCGCCTCCTGTTGAAGGGCAATTCAAGCGCACCATGAAGGCCCGGCATCTGGTGATGCTGTCATTGGGTGGCGTGATCGGCACCGGGCTGTTTTTCAATACCGGCTACATCATTGCCACCACCGGGGCCCTCGGCACTCTGCTGGCTTATCTGATCGGCGCACTGGTGGTCTATCTGGTGATGCTGTGTTTGGGTGAACTGGCGGTCGCCATGCCGGAAACCGGCGCATTTCACGTCTATGCTTCGCGTTATCTGGGCCCGGCAACCGGTTATACCGTGGCCTGGCTGTACTGGCTGACCTGGACGGTCGCCCTCGGCTCCAGCCTAACCGCCGCCGGATTCTGTATGCAATACTGGTTCCCCCAGTCACCGGTCTGGTTGTGGTGCCTGATCTTTTGTCTGGCGATCTTCCTGCTCAATATCATCACCACCCGTTTCTTTGCCGAAAGTGAATTCTGGTTCTCACTGATCAAGGTGATCACCATTCTGGCGTTTATCGTGCTGGGCGGTGCGGCTATGTTCGGACTGATACCGATGAAAGACGGTACGCCAGCACCATTTCTGCATAACCTCACCTCATCCGGTTGGTTGCCGAACGGCACGTTACCAATCCTGATGACCATGGTGGCGGTTAACTTTGCCTTTTCGGGAACGGAGTTGATTGGTATCGCCGCCGGTGAAACGGAAAACCCGGAGAAAGTGGTGCCTTGGGCGATCCGTACTACGGTGATCCGCCTGATGCTGTTCTTTATTGGTACGGTGTTTATTCTGGCAGCGCTGATCCCCATGGATCAGGCCGGGATCGTCAAAAGCCCGTTTGTGCTGGTGTTTGAACGTATCGGCGTGCCTTATGCCGCCGATATTTTTAACTTCGTGATCCTCACCGCAATTCTTTCTGCTGCCAACTCTGGCCTGTATGCCTCGGGCCGCATGCTGTGGTCGCTGGCCAATCAGCGCACGCTGCCAGCGTATTTTTCGCGGGTCAATGCGCGCGGTATCCCGATCAACGCACTGACCTTCAGCATGCTCGGCGGAGTCTTGGCGCTGCTGACCAGCGTGATCGCTCCCGATACGGTGTTTGTGGCGTTATCGGCCATTTCTGGCTTTGCGGTCGTCGCGGTCTGGTTAAGCATCTGTGCGGCGCATTATGCTTTCCGCCGCCATTATCTGCGCAGCGGCCAGCCGCTGGCTGGGCTGAAATATCGCGCCCCCGGCTATCCGTTGACGCCAATTGCTGGCTTCCTGCTGTGCCTGCTGGCCTGCGTTGGCCTGGCGTTTGATCCTGAACAGCGCGTGGCCTTGTACTGCGGCCTGCCGTTTGTCGCGCTGTGTTACCTGCTCTATTACCTGACCCACCGGGCCGGGCAGAAAACCTTACTGAAGACCGGAGAAGACCATGTCGGTTAATAATCCTATCGCTCCTCTGTTGGCAAATAACCGCACGTTGATTCTGGACGGAGCCTTGGCTACCGAGCTAGAAGCGCGTGGCTGCGATCTGACCGATCCGCTGTGGTCAGCCAAAGTGCTGATCGAGAACCCGCAACTGATTTATCGCGTCCATCTGGACTATTTCAACGCCGGGGCACAGTGCGCCATCACCGCCAGCTATCAGGCAACGCCGCGGGGTTTTCTGCGCCGTGGGCTTGATGAGCAGCAATCACTCGCGCTCATCGCTAAAAGCGTGCAGTTGGCACAGCAGGCGCGCGCGGATTACCTGGCCAAGCACCCGCAGGCCGCGCCGTTGCTGGTTGCCGGTTCGGTCGGCCCTTACGGTGCCTATCTTGCCGATGGTTCTGAGTATCGTGGGGATTACCATTTACCGCAGGAAGAGATGATCGCGTTTCATCGCCCGCGCATTGCGGCCTTAGCCGCCGCAGGGGTCGATCTGCTGGCCTGTGAAACCCTGCCGTCTTTCGCCGAATTGCAGGCATTGCTGGTACTGTTGCGGCAATTCCCGACGCTGGGTGCCTGGTTCTCGTTCACACTGCGTGATAGCCAGCATCTGAGCGACGGTACCCCGCTGGTTGAAGCGATCGCCGCGATGCAGGGCAACCCACAGGTATTAGCGATCGGGATTAACTGTATTGCGCTGGAAAACGTTACCCCGGCGTTGCAGCAGTTTGCCGCGCTGAGCGATAAACCGCTGTTGGTTTATCCTAACTCCGGTGAGCACTACGATGCGGTGAGCAAAACCTGGCACCACTGCGGCGATGAGCAACATCATCTGATCAATCAAATCGTAGACTGGCAACGCAACGGTGCCCGCCTGATCGGTGGTTGCTGTCGAACCACCCCTGCTGATATTCAGGCGATTGCCGAACGCTGCAAAGCATAAAAAAACGCCCCCTGCTGTCACAGCAACAGGGGGTTTTTATTACAGCCTTATAGCGGTTCGGTCTGCGCTTCTACCACCGCCAGCGCCACCATGTTCACGATGCGGCGTACTGAAGCGATCGGCGTCAGGATATGCACGGGTTTGGACACCCCCATCAGCACCGGCCCTACGGTGACGCCTTCAGAAGAGGAAACGCGCAGCAGGTTATAGCTGATACGCGCCGCTTCCATATTCGGCATAATCAGCACGTTGGCAGAACCTTTGAGCGGGCTATCCGGCATCAGATCGTGGCGAATGCTTTCCACCAACGCCGCGTCGCCGTGCATTTCACCGTCAATCTCCAATTCCGGTGCCATCTGATTCACCAATTCCAACGTTTTGCGCATTTTCTGCGCCGTTGGGCTATTGGAAGAACCAAAGCTGGAATGGGACAGCAGCGCCACCTTGGGCTCGATGCCGAAGCGGCGCACGGTTTGTGCGGCCATCACGGCGATTTCTGCCAGCTGTTCCGGCGTCGGATCGTCGTTAACGTAGGTATCGGCAATAAAGGTGTTGCCGCTCGGCAGCAGTAAGGCGTTCATTGCCCCGGCTACGTGTACCCCTTCACGGAAACCGAACACTTTCTCCACCACCTGATAATGCTCATGGTAGCTGCCGATAGTGCCACAAATCATGGCATCGGCTTCACCCCGGTGCAGCATAATGGCGGCAATCAATGTTGGATTGCCGATCACCGCACGGCGTGCCTGCTCCTGCGAAACGCCACGGCGCTTCATGATCTGGTAGTACTCACCCCAGTATTCCTTGAAGCGCGGATCGGATTCGTTGTTCACCACTTCGAAATCTTTACCCGGCGTCAGCTGCAAGCCCAGTTTCGTCAGGCGTTTTTCAATCACGCTCGGGCGGCCAACCAGAATCGGATAGGCCAACCCTTGCGATACCAGCTCCTGCGTGGCGTGCAGTACGCGCTCCTCTTCCCCTTCCGCCAGCACAACGCGTTTCATCTCTTTTTTCGCCTGGGAGAAGATCGGCTTCATAAACAGGTTGGTTTTGTAGACGAACTCGCTCAATTTCTCGATGTAGGCATCAAAATCTTCAATCGGACGCGTCGCCACGCCGGAATCCATCGCCGCCTTGGCTACCGCCGGGGCGATTTTCACAATCAGGCGCGGATCGAAAGGTTTTGGAATGATGTATTCCGGGCCAAAGGAGAGCTCCTGGCCGCCATAGGCCGAAGCCACCACATCGCTCTGCTCTGCCAGCGCCAGATCGGCGATCGCATGCACACAGGCCAGCTTCATCTCTTCGTTAATGGTCGTCGCGCCCACATCCAGCGCACCACGGAAGATGAACGGGAAGCACAGCACGTTGTTAACCTGGTTCGGGTAGTCGGAACGCCCGGTACAGATAATCGCATCTGGACGCACCGCTTTAGCCAACGGCGGCAGGATTTCCGGTTCCGGGTTAGCCAGCGCCATGATCAGCGGATCTCTGGCCATGGTTTTCACCATTTCCGGCGTCAATACGCCTGGGCCGGAGCAGCCGAGGAACATATCAGCATTGGGTATGGCATCCCCCAGCGTGCGCTGGCCGTTGTCTTCGATCGCGTAGGCCGCTTTGGTCTCCTCCATGTGGGCATCGCGACCTTTGTAGATCACGCCTTTGGAGTCACAAACGGTAATATTCTGCTTGCGCAGCCCCAGTGCTACCAGCAGGTTCAGGCAGGCAATTGACGCCGCGCCCGCGCCGGAAACCACCAGCCGCACGTCAGAGATATTCTTTTTCACCACCCGCAGGCCGTTCAGCGCTGCGGCGGTGGTGATGATCGCGGTGCCGTGCTGATCGTCGTGGAATACCGGAATTTTCATGCGTTCGCGCAGTTTTTTCTCAATGTAGAAACATTCCGGCGCTTTGATATCTTCCAGGTTAATCCCGCCGAAGGTCGGCTCCAGCGAGGCAATAATGTCGATCAGTTTGTCAGGATCATGCTCATCAACTTCGATATCGAATACGTCAATACCGGAAAACTTCTTAAACAGCACACCTTTGCCTTCCATCACCGGTTTACCGGCCAACGCACCGATATTCCCCAAGCCCAGCACCGCAGTGCCGTTAGAGATCACCGCCACCAGGTTCCCGCGCGCGGTATATTTGTAAGAGGCGAGCGGATCGGCCGCAATTTCCAAGCAAGGTGCAGCCACGCCTGGCGAATAAGCCAAGGCCAGATCGCGCTGCGTTGCCAGCGGTTTGGTCGGTGATACCTGGATTTTCCCTGGAATAGGAAACTGATGGAAATCAAGAGCACTCTGTTTGAGCTGTTCGTCCATTATGGGTTCCTTTACTTGCTACTTTTTATGTTGAGGTAAGACGTTAAGGCTGAACCAGTATAGTGAGAGAATCGTCACAAACTTTGAACCGTGCCATAACCTTGATTGAAACTAACAAATAAAAGTTAAAAAGGCATTTCATTGGATGAAAAAGCAGCAGAACTAGCCAATTCCCTAAACCGGATTCGCTATCTCACTGAACGCCAGCCATAAAAAAACCCCGCGCTATCAGCAACGGGGCTTAAGATTAACAACCAGACAGTGCAGTTACTGCGACATATTAAGAATGGTGCGGATATTCAAGGCGCTGGTGGCGATAATATCGATCGCCCCGGTACGCAGCGCGCCCAATATCGCCAACGCCTTGGTGTTTTCCGACGCAATGGCAATCACGCAAGGGATACGGCGCAGTTCATCGATACTCAGGCCGATAACGCGATCGTTCATTACCGTATCCACATGCTGCCCCTGCGCATTAAAAAAGTCGTAACCGGCGATATCGCCGATCACTCCTTGATTCAGGCTAGCATCAATAATCTCATGCGGCGTAAACCAACCCAACTTCACCATATAGCTGTTCTCGTTCATATCGCCAATGCCCACCAGCGCCACGTCCGCCTTGCGTGCCCGATCGAGGGTTTCCTTGATGGTGCCGTTCTGCATAAAGGCTTCTTTTAGCGCCCGGTTCTCGACATAGGCCGGGGCGTACAGCGTTTCGCTGCTGCCGCCGAATTTCTTCGCTAAGCGGCGGCTGATATGGTCGGCGTTAATCGCATCACCGGGGCGGTGCGTGCCGCCAATGCCACAGATAAACTTGCAGTTTTTCTGTGCCACGCTGCCGATGTGATCGGCAATCGCCGCCACATTGCGCCCCTGCCCGACCGTCAACACCATATCGTCTTTCAGCGACATCGCCAGATAGCCAGAAACCAAGGCCGCCACCTGACGCCGCTGTTCTTCTTCGTCCTGATGATCGAGTGCAATCAGCGCACGGCTGATGGGGAAACGCTCCAGCATCTGCTGTTCCAGGCGGGTGCTAAAGACGGGATGGTAGCGCACGGTGATCTCAACAATGCCCTCTTCTTTGGCACGCTTGAGCAAACGCCCCACCTTGATGCGTGAGATACCGAATTTTTTTGCAATCTCTTCCTGAGTAATTTCGTCCTGATAATAGGCAACGGCAATTTCAGTCAGCAGTTCGTTATCTTGGGACACAGTGTGTTTTTCCATCCGTTATACATTTCCCCACGGCAAGTGTGAGCGGTTATCCCCTTGGTCGAACTGCAGTATATACCCAATGGATTTCCAGATGCAGCAAGCCAAGGGGACAGCCATTCACGCACTCACGGTATTTAAGCCTTGTGTGACCTGATCGGCCAATTGACACAACAGCAGGCAGCAGGAAACCGCACCGGCATCCAGTGCGCCGCGCGAACGCTCGCCCAACCGGCTGGCGCGGCCAATCTTCGCCACCAGATCGCGCGTGGAATCACGCCCGGCAATCGCCGCCTGCTTCATCTGTGCCAAGGCATCGCTGAAGCTCTCCCCTTGCTGAACCGCCTGCTCGAAACGGGCGATTGCCGGGAGCAAGGTATCCATCAGGCATTTGTCGCCGACGCCTGCGCTGCTGATGTCTTGCAGTTCACTCAGGCCATGTTGCAACATAGCTAAAAATGCCTGCTTATCCAGCACCGGTTGATCACGCACGCTGTCGGCCATGCCCATAAACAGGCTGCCATACAGCGGCCCCATTGAACCGCCAATCCCTTCCATAAGCGCGTCAGAAACCGCATCAAACGCCTGTGCCAAGGTCAGTTGCCGGCCTTTGATAGCCTCACCACACATGGCAAAGCCTTTCGCCATATTAATGCCGTGATCGCCGTCGCCAATCGCGCCATCAATTTCACTGAGATACTCGCGATTGCTGACGATCACCCGCACCAGGGCGGCCACGATGTCATTGCCGTGCTGCGTCGAAATATGTTCTTCCATGGTTTACTCCACCTGAGTTAAGCCTAATGAATGGGCGGGCATGTCGATTAGGGTTTTCAATTCATCGTCGAGCTTCATTAACGTCAGCGTCACCCCCATCATTTCCAGCGAAGTAAAATAGTTGCCCACATAGCAGCGATGCACCTTCACACCTTGCGCGGTCAGGCGCTTTTCGATCTCGGCATAATAGATGTACAGTTCCATCACCGGCGTCGCCCCCAGCCCGGAGACCAACACCACCGCCTCCAGCCCTTTAGCCAGCGGCATATCGTTAAGCACGAAGTCGAGCATCGTGCCGGCCATCGCCGCCGCGGACTGGATCGGCGAAACCTCGATCCCCGGCTCGCCGTGGTGACCAATGCCGATCTCCATCTTGCCGTCTTCGATATGGAAATTCGGTTTACCGACAGCCGGGATGGTGCAGGAACTGAGGCCAACGCCGATCGAGCGGCAATTGCCGATAGCCTTTTGCGCAGCACCGATCACACCGTCCAGATCGTAGCCTTGCGCCGCAGCGGCTGCACCCACCTTCCACATCAGGATCTCACCGGCCACGCCACGGCGCTTTTCAATTTCGCTGGCGGGTGCCGAGGCCACATCGTCGTTCGCTACCACGGTTTTCACCGCCATACCGGCCACTGCTGCCTTTTTCATCGCCATTTTGACGTTCATATTATCGCCAGCGTAGTTGCCATACAGGCAGGCAACGCCCGCACCGCCGTCGGCCGCCTTGAACGCATCCAGAAATGCTCCGGCGGTTGGGGAGGAGAAGATTTCCCCAATCGCTACCGCATCCAGCATGTTTTTGCCGATATAGCCCAGAAACGCCGGTTCATGCCCTGAACCGCCGCCGGTGACGATCCCCACTTTGCCCTTAATCGGAGCCGCCGGGTATTTCAGCACCCGCGCATTGTCAGTGGCGGAAAAATAGTTCGGATGAGCTAGCAAGTAGCCTTGGATGGCGTCTTCCACCACGCGATCGGGATCGTTAATGATTCTGTTCATCGTTGCCTCTCTTGCGGATTATTGAATGGTGTAACCGCCGTCAACCAGCAGGTTGGCACCGGTGATCATGCTAGCCGCATCGCTGGCCAAAAACAGCGCGCTGGCGGCAATGTCCTGCGGTTCGGCAAAGCGCCGCAGCGGGATTTTCTGTTTCATCTGCTCGGCCACATCGCCCGACCAGGCTTTACGCCCCAATTCGGTTAACACCACGGTGGGAGAGATGGCGTTGACCCGCACGTTGTGCGGCCCCCATTCCAGGGCCAATACTTGGGTTAAGCCGATCACTCCGGCCTTGCTGGCGCAGTAAGCCAGGTGATTGGGTAACGCCACCACACCGGCTTGCGAAGCCAGGTTGATAATGCTGCCGCTCCCCTGACGGAGAAAATAGTGGCCCGCCACCTGGCTGGCGAGAAACACGCCTTTTAGGTTGACCGCCATGGTGCGATCCCAGGCTTCTTCCGGCAGTTCTTCTGCCGGGTGCAGCGCGACGATCCCGGCGCTGTTGACCAACACGTCCAAGCGGCCAAAATGGGCCTTCGCCTGGGCAACGGCCTGCGTTAGCGCAGCCTTGTCGGTCACGTCCGTCACTATCCCCAATGCTGATACGGCATCCAACTGTTGGGCGATCGCCACCACCTGCGGCGTGCGATCCAGTAATACCACCCTGGCACCGCTTTGCAGATAACGTTCGGCGATGGCAAAGCCGATGCCTGCCGCGCCCCCGGTGATCAACGCCACTTTTCCTTGCAGGGAAAATTCATTGCTTTCAGTCGACATGATTTGCTCCTTATCCCACGAGTCAGGATATGTTTGCCAAACGGGGGTTACCCTCTTCGGTGGTTGCGGCGCGCTCTTTCGGTAAGGTGACAAACTTCATCAGCGCACCGGCGAACAGATACAAGCCGGTGAAAATCCAGATCACCCCACTGCTGCCCAGGCTACCGATAAACAAACCCACCACCGCCGGGCCAACAAAGGTACTCAGCCCGGCGCCAAGATTGAGGATCGACATGGCAGCGCCTTTATTCTCTGGCGCCAGCGTCGGCATAATCGCCGAAAGTGGCACGAATGCCGCCAAACAGGCACCGAATAGGCCCGCAGCGCAGACGGTCAGCAGATAGCTTGGCCCCAGGAAATAGGGTACGTAGTAGAACAGCAGCGTGGTGATCGCACAGCCAACGCAGCCAAACCACATGACGACGTTGCGCCAGCCCAGGCCGTCGCTGATTACGCCGAAGATCAGGTTGAAGATGATATTGACCGTCCACAGCGCCGCGTACATCTGCAACCAGTCGGTGCGGCTAAAGCCGATATCCATCATGTACATCGGCATAAACACCACAAAGCCATACGCCGCCGAGGTGTTGATGGTACGCACAATGCCGCCCAGGCCGATTTTCGGGTTTTCAAACGCGATGGTGATGCCTTTCAGCACATAGCTGAGGGAGGCTTTTTCTCGGTTGTCCGCTTCGGCATGGCCGGGCGTGCGGTTGAGCATCAGCGCGATCATTGCACCCAGTACCACAAAAATTAACGCGCTCCACAGGGTATGGATCTCGCCCAGATACGGCAGCATGATGCTGGAATAAAGCACGCCCAACACGCTCAGACCGCCGCTGTAGACAAACCAGAAGATCCCCACCGCCGATCCCAACCTTTCCGGCGGTGCCTCATAGGCCACCCACACCAGAAAACCATAGGCAAACAACGGATAACCCAGCCCACGCAGTGCATAGGTCGGCACCATGATCGCCAGGTTATTGCTCGGTAACCCCCACACCAGAAAGCACACCGAACCCAGCAGGAACAGCAGCAGCCCGGCCATCATCACCCGGCGGGCGGTGAAAATCTCTGCCAGCACGCCAGAAAACCAAGCGGCAATCGCCGCAGCAAAACCGTAGACACTGAACACCAGCGCCGATTCCTGAATGGTTAATCCTTTGCCGATCAGATAAGGCGAGAGCCAGCCTTGTTCCAGCCCTTCCCCCATCATAAAGACCAGCACACCGGCATAACCGAGCATTAATTTTGGCGAAAGACCAATGCGATGAATCAGTCCATTCCACATAGCACACCTCAGTTTGATATCAAGGTGCAGGCTCCCCCGCACCGGAACGATGCAGGCATTACAGGTTCGGGTTAAGCACCACTTTGATCGAGCCGACGCCGCGTTTCATCATTGCGAAGCCTTCGGCAAACTGCTCGAGCGGCAGCGTTTGCGTGACTACGCCTTCGGTGGGCAGATCGCCATTGCGGATACCTTCGATCACCAGCGGGTAACAATAGGGCCCCAGGTGTGAACCCAGCACGTCCAGCTCTTTGCGATCGCTGATAATGCTCCAGTCGACGGTCACCGGATCTTTAAATACCGAGAACTCAACAAAGGTGCCCAGTTTGCGGATCAGCATCAGCCCTTGTTCAACGGACTTCTGCGCGCCGGTGGCTTCAATGTAGATATCGCAGCCGTAGCCTTCGGTTATGCCTTTGACGATGGCCATCACGTCGTCACGCAGCGGGTTCAGCACCACGTCGGCACCAAATTTTTTCGCCAATGCTAAGCGCTCGTCAGACAGATCGAGCACCACCAGCTTGGCCGGGCCGGATTTTTTGATCGCCCCGATCATGCCCAGGCCGAGCGTCCCAGCACCGGCCAGCACCACCACGTCGCCCAGTTTGATATTGGCGCGCTGCACCGCGTGGAACGAGCAGGCATAAGGTTCGATCAGGATGGCATCTTCGATCGGCATATCCGCAGGCACGTGATAGTTGATGGCTTCTTTGGTGAACTTCATGTATTCCGCCATGCCGCCGTTGACGTTTTTCTGGAAGCCATACAGATCGTGTTTTTCACACATCCAATACTGACCTCGGTTACAGAAACGGCATTCCCAGCACGGGACAATCTGTTCAGAGATCACCCGATCGCCCAGGTTAAATCCTTCAACCCCTTCGCCATAGCCCACCACATGGCCGATAAATTCATGACCGGGGATCATCGGCGCTTTGATATAAGCCGGTTGCTTGTCATCGCCCCAGAAACTGGCGGCCCCTTCAAACGCTTTAACGTCACCGGCACAGATCCCACAGGCTTCGACCTTGATCAGGATCTCTTTCGGGCCAATTTTCGGTACTGCCACTTCCTCCAGGCGGTAATCATGCGGGGCATAAGCCACTACCGCTTTCATGGTTTCAGGAATTCCTTCGGCCATTTTTGCCGGTGTTACGCAGTTCTGACACATAGTTCTCTCCTCTGGTAGGGTTCGCCATTATGATCATTAATACATTTAAAGAACATATGAACACTACTCACTATGCACCAAATTGCCCACCACCAACTTTTCAAACTGTGATACCGCTCAAAAAGACCTCAATAAATGACTAAAAGTCCATTTAATACCTATTTTTTGGTATTTAAGTCACTTTTCATGCCTGTAAACCCTGAACACCATAAAAACAAAAGAACATTAGTTGAACATTTGATGATCTATAGTTATGGTAACCCCATGACGCGCTATCGAGATCGTCAACCCTATTGCTATCAACCTGGAGATCTTTATGTTGCCTATCGCTATCGGCGCCGATGATGCCGCCATTGAACTGAAGAATGTGATCGTTGCCTGCCTGCAACAGCGCAATATCCCCGTTACCGACTACGCGCCAGAAAACAATGGGCGATCAACCAGCTACCCGGATATTGCCTTTGAAGTAGCGCAGGCGATCAAGGATGGAAAGCACCAACGTGGGATCCTGCTGTGTGGCACCGGCATTGGTATGAGCATCGTGGCTAACAAAGTGCCAGGGATCCGTGCCGCGCAGTGTCATGACACCTATTCCGCCCAGCGGGCACGCAAGAGTAACGATGCGCAGATCATCACTCTGGGCGCACGCGTGATCGGGCCGGAATTGGCGAAATCGATCGTCGAAGCCTGGCTGGCCTCGGAGTTTGAAGGGGGAGGATCGGCACCCAAAGTGGCAAAAATCGGCTATTACGAACAGGTTATCGGCCAGCGCTGATTGTTATTGTCCATCATAGCAATCAGTAAAAGCGCATGTGAATCATCGGCTTTATGAGGCACTGTATTAGCCTATATGAAAAATATTCTCATTTATACTCGTCATACTTCAAGTTGCATGTGCGTTGGCTACGTTTGCTCACCCCAGTCACATAGTGGTCTATGCTCCTGGGGATTCGCTCACTTGCCGCCTTCCTGCAACTCGAATTATTTAGAGTATACTCACATTGAGCAAGGAGCTTATAGATGAACCAGTTAGACGCACTCAAGCAGTTGACCGTTGTGGTTGCCGACAGCGGCGATATCGAGTCGATCCGCCAGTTCGAACCGCAGGATGCCACCACGAACCCTTCGCTGATCCTCAAAGCCGCTGCGCTGCCGCAATACAGGCCGCTGATCGTCGAGGCGCTCAACTACGCCCGTCAGCAAGGTGGCAGCAAGGAAACCCAGTTGATTAATGCCAGCGATAAGCTGGCGGTCAATATTGGCGTAGAGATCCTGAAAAGCGTACCGGGCCGGATTTCTACCGAGGTGGATGCCCGCCTGTCGTTCGATCGCGGCATGTGCGTGGCCAAGGCGCGCAAGCTGATTGGGCTGTATCAGGCGCAAGGGATCGCGAAATCGCGCATTCTGATCAAGCTGGCCGCCACCTGGGAAGGGATCAAAGCGGCTGAAGAGCTGGAAAGAGAGGGGATCAACACCAACCTGACGCTGCTGTTCTCCTTTGCTCAGGCACGTGCCTGTGCCGAAGCAGGCGTATTCCTGATCTCCCCGTTCGTTGGCCGTATCTATGACTGGTATCAGGCCAAACAGCCAACGGCGGACTACGATGCCAAGCAGGATCCCGGTGTGAAATCGGTCCGCGCGATTTATGAATACTACAAACAGCATCGCTACCAAACGGTGATCATGGGGGCCAGCTTCCGTAAGGTTGAACAGGTTCTGGCGCTGGCGGGCTGTGATCGTTTAACCATTGCGCCCAATCTGCTGGAGCAGTTGAAACAGAGCGAGCAACCAATTGAACGCCAACTGACGCCATCGATCGAAGCCTTCCACCCACCCGCTCCGCTAGCCGAAGCCGAGTTCCGCTGGCTGCATAATCAAGATGCGATGGCGGTAGAGAAACTGGCCGAAGGCATCCGACTGTTCGCCGTTGACCAGCAGAATCTGGAAGATAGGCTGGCCGCTGAACTGTAATTCCGGCCCGGCGGAGCTACAGGCAATCGGCAAAATGCGTATTCAACAAGGCCAGCATATTGCGCTTACGCCGAAACTCCGTGGCCAATTGCGCCACGGAGTGGTTGAAATCGTTTAAAGGATGCTGGCTTGCCTTGAGCTGAGCCTGTAGTTGCAATAATACCTGTGCTGCCTGTTCATACGACGGTGCATTGCCCTGTTCGATAAGCTTTTTTACTACCCGCAGATAGAGTGCCAGCGCCTCTGCCGGTTGCTTGGCAACGGATAAATCGGCCAGTTGCAGTACTTGTTCTCGCGAGCCGCCCCCGCTCCTGATACTAACTTTCGCTTTTTCAAGCTCATGGTTTGCCAGATAAAAATCGACCAGATCCCTCTGCTGGCTTGGAGCGTTGAGCAGCACCTGTTCCACTTTGGTTAACAGTTCGGGTTCTGGCCCCCCGAGTTCCTCATGAACAGTGAGCAGATATTGATATTCATGATAACTAGGGTGTTGTTCAAAACCGCACCAGGCAACCCGCCATGCTTGCTGATGTTCCCCAAGGGCCATTTTTACTCGCACCTCTTGGTGGGTACAGGCGGTTTGCTCATAGGGTGTCGCCACTTTTTTCGCTTTCAGCAACCAATCTTCCGCATCCAGTTCTTCCTGATGCCCTAGGCAAAGCTTGCTGAGATCCAGGTAGTCATGGCAACGGTGAGCCAGCATCGACAGCAAACGCACCTCTTCACGCCAGTTACCGTTTTGTTGGGCGGCCTCTAATAAGGGGTTGGCATAGCTTCTCATTTGCCATGCCAGCTCAAACGGCCGATCGTCGCCCTTGAGCTCGGTTGCCATCGTTTCGATAGCATCATTACATAATTTCAGCAGGCAATTTTTCACCTCACCGATGCAAGGGAAATGCTGAAGCACCTCTGGGAATACGTCATATTCCGTCTGATTTAGGTGTTCAAACAGCCATTGCGCCTTCTTTGCAGCAGACCAGTCGAGTTTTTCAAAAATTGCAGGCATTTTTTTAAAAAGTTGGCTTTCAATGGCAAAGCGATAACCGCCAGAATCGTCAATGCGCCCTAACACGTTATTCAGGCGTTTCAACACATGCTCTGTCAGTAACCACTGTTCTGCGACGGGTAACTTCTCCATCGCCGTCCAGATACTCCCCAACTGCGTTTCTGCGGCGGAGAAATAGCCAGACACCTCATGCCAGTTCCAAAGCGCACGTGCGGGCATGGCCTTGGTCACCATTTTTTTCAGCTGTGCCAGTGAGGGCGGTTCAAATGTCAGCGTGGCCTCAAATAACCACGCCTTGGCCAAGCTTTCATTGCCCCTCAGCGATTGCAGCAACAGCGAAATGAGTTCATCGGGCTGTTTTTGCTTAAAGTAACGGCGCAGCAGCTGTTCATCCTGATCTTCTTCTGACACCTTATCGGGCTGATTCAGTTGTAATGCGACGGCGACGGCATGTTTGCAAATATCCATATAATCAGCCGCGGGGCAAGTGCAGTCGCATCGTAATTCAGGTTGAAAGGAGAGCTGAACCTGATAAATGTAACTACCTCTAACATCAGCGGTGATCTTATTTGGCCGAATCAGCAGGTTACTGACGCATTTTTTCTCCATCAGTTGCGTACCTTTCTTCAAGGTCTCTTGGCTAACGGATGCCAGCAGTTCAGCCACATCATTCAAAGGTAAACCAGCGGTATTATGATCATTTGATTTCATCAGGTGTTCCTGCGCCCGTATTTATGTGGTTACATCCCGTCCCACTTTAAGAATATTTGCCCAACCTGGATGAGAAATTATTCCATCAGCCGATGGATTTGCAGATACTGCAGCAGCATGATGGTTTTGCCATCCTTGATGCGGCCATCGGCGATCATCGCCACCGCTTCGCTGAACGGCAGTTCCACCACTTCAATATCTTCATCTTCAATGCCGCCACCAACGGTTTGGCGCTCGTTATCCTGATATTCGGCAATAAAGAAATGGACGATCTCCGTCACGCCCCCTGGCGACATATAGGCTTCGAAGATTTTCTGTACTTTATCCACCTGAAAACCGGTTTCTTCGATCGCTTCGCGGCGGGCGCACTGCTCGGGGGAATCCGCATCCAGCAGCCCGGCGCAGGCTTCCAGCAGCATACCGCTGGCATTACCGTTGACGTAGGTCGGCATACGGAATTGATTGGTCAGCACCACGCTGCCTTTGGCGCGGTTATACAGCAAAATGGTGGCGCCGTTACCACGATCGTACACTTCACGCACCTGCTCAATGGAGCCGCCATTTTTATTTTTTAAATCAAAGGTATATTTATTCAACACATACCAGTTATTCGACAACAGCTCTTTCCTGATATTTTCAATCTTCGATGACATAAACCTGGTTTCCGTTAGCTGAGCAACCCAATCCTGTGCCAATAGCAAAACGCAGCTAGGGTGGATTTGCAACAAAAAACCCCGCAGGCTTTGCAGCACTGCGGGGTTTTTAACACTCATGGTTTAGAAACCGCTCGGCACTTCGCGCATATCCGGCAACTTATGCGCGATCCCTTTATGGCAATCAATACAGGTTTTGCCTTCGACGATCGCTTTGTCATGCATCTTCGCCGCCACGGTTTTCTGTGCGCTGAAGTCCATATACTCAAAGTTATGACAGTTACGGCACTCTTGTGAGTTATTGGCCTTCATTCGCGCCCATTCGTTCGTGGCCATCGCCAACCGGTGTGTTTCAAATTTCTGCGGCGTGTCGATCACGCCAAACACCTTGCCATACAGCTCTTTGCTGGCCTTCAGCTTGCGCAGCATTTTCGGTGCCCACTCGTGCGGCACGTGGCAATCCGGACAGGTGGCGCGAACGCCGCTGCGATTGTTGTAATGCACGCTATCCATATATTCTTCGTAGACGTTTTCGCGCATTTCATGGCAACCGATGCAGAACTGCTCGGTGTTAGCCGCTTCCATACCCGTGTTGAAACCGCCCCAGAAAATAATCCCAGACACAAATCCCAGCAACAGCAGCGTGCCCAACGCCAAGCGGCTCGGCCTGCGCCACCAGCGCCATAAACGGCGAATCAGCCCGGCCTTTTTCTCAGATGTTTCATTATTACGTTCGGCCATAACTCCCCCGCTTATTGCCCAAAGCCCGGCATGGGCTTGAAATCGTTACCGATGATCGGTGCAGCATCGGTTTGTGGTACGTGACATTGCAGACAGAAATAGCGGCGCGGTGCCACTTCACCCAGCACTTTGCCGTCACTGTCCATAAAGTGCGTTGGGCTGACACGCGGTGCGCCGGTCGTGCGATAAGTATCCACACCGTGACACTGCAAGCAGCGGTTGGTGTTCTTGGTTACCTGATAACCATCAATGCTGTGCGGGATCATCGGCGGCTGGTTAACATAGTTCAGCGCCATTCTTTCCTGCTGTTTCGGCATTTTGATCTGCCCTTCGACAGTGGCGGAAACCTCTGGCGATTGCTGAAGGTCCACATCGCTGGCGGCAAACGCGAAGCTGGCAACCACCAGCGACAGCAGCGCACCACACAGGGAAAGCGGCTTGTTCAGGACATTGCTTTTCATTTTTTGGCTCCCGAATAATGAAATTTGGTCTTAATTTCGAATACATTTTCTGCACAGACGTCGATACAACGTCCGCAGGCAATACAGGCATCACTGGCCACCTGTGGCGCGCCTTTTTGCAGCAATAACGGCTCACGTAAAATTTGCGGTTCCGGGCAAACATGGAAGCAATCCATACAGCGGGTGCAGTTTTCGCGCTTCTCAGCGCTGATCTGCACCACGCCCTGGCTACCAATAACGCCGTATAAGGCGCCCACCGGGCAAAGATGACCACACCAACCGTGCTCAACGACCAGCAGGTCGAACAGGAACAGCGCCACAATCAGCCAGATCCCGGCACCAAAAGCGGCAACCAAGCCTTTCAGCCAGCTCAGCGCCCCCTCTCCGATGCCATGAATCAAACCACGGCCCATCAGGGCAACCGGGTTGAACCATTCCCACAGCAGCGTGCCGCTAACGGCGCTGCCTACCAGCACGGCGATCAAAATGCCGTAGCGCAGACTGCGCGGTAGGCTGGCCGACTGCCGCAGACCCAACTTGCGCCGCAGCCAGGCAGCCAGATCGGTGACCGGATTCAACGGACAAACCCAGCCACAGAACACCCGATTGCCGATCAGGCCGTAGATCAACACCACTGCGGTGCCCACCCACATCAGCCAGGCTGGCCAGTGCCCAGCCAGCAGGCTTTCCAGCATCATCAACGGATCGGTGAGCGGGATCGTCTCCAGCAGCAGGCTGGCACTGTAGTTACCGCGCAGGATCCAGACGCCCCACAACGGTCCAGACAAAAACATCAGCAAGATCAGCAACTGGCTGCTGCGCCGCAGGATCAGAAAGCGGTTGCTACGCCACCAGCCGTGACGCAGGCGCGCATCACGCCCGGCTTGTGCGACAGGATTAGCCATCATTCACCTCCCTTTGCACCGCGTACCGGTAACGTCAGCCCTTCCGGCACCAGCGAATGCCCTGCACGCTGTTTTTCCTGCCAGCCCCAGCGGTAATGCTCACCCAACTGGCCGCGTGCCAGTTCCATTGGCAATACCTTGATGGCGGCCTGTTCCAGCACGCAGGCCTGTTCGCACTTGCCGCAGCCGGTGCAAGCATCGCTGTGTACCCTAGGCAGGAACATCGCGTGCTTGCCGGTACGTGGGTTGTGCTGTAGATCCAGCGTAATCGCCTTGTCGATCTGCGGGCAGACGCGGTAACAGACGTCACAGCGCAATCCCTGCCAGTTCAGGCAATTTTCATGATCCAGCAGCACCGCCAACCCCATCCGCGCCTGATCGATATCGGTCAGCAAAGGATCCAGCGCACCGCTTGGGCAGGCCACCACGCACGGAATGTCTTCACACATCTCGCAAGGGATATCCCGCGCCACAAAGTACGGTGTCCCCGCCGCCAGCGGCGAAAGCAGCGTAGCCAATTTCAGCGTCTGATACGGGCACGCCTGCACGCACTGACCACAGCGGATGCAGGCGCTGTCAAACGCCCCATTCGCCAGCGCGCCCGGTGGCCGCAAGGCCAAGCCGTCACGCGCTTGCGATTGCTTCTGCTGTAACCCGAGCAGTACAGCGATCCCTGCCAACCCGGCGGCGCTGCGGGCGGCATCACGCAGGAAGCGCCGCCGCGCAGGGGTTTTATCTCGTTGCTGGCTCATGGCGTTAGCCTTATACCTTCTCCAGTTTTACCGCACACTTCTTGTAATCGGTCTCTTTTGACAGCGGATCGGTAGCATCCAGCGTCAGGTTATTGACCAACTGCGCCGCATCAAAGAACGGCATATACACCAGCCCCTTCGGCGGGCGGTTACGGCCACGGGTTTCCACGGTGCTCACCACTTCACCACGGCGTGACAGCACTTTCACTCTGTCACCCCGGCGCAGGTTGCGCTCTTTGGCGTCCAGCGGATGGATAAACAACACCGCTTCCGGGAAGGCACGGTGCAACTCTGGCACGCGGCGCGTCATGGAACCGGTATGCCAGTGCTCCAGCACGCGGCCGGTAGACAGCCACAGGTCATATTCCTGATCCGGGCTTTCGGCCGCCGGTTCGAACGGCAGCGCGAAGATCACCGCTTTGCCGTCTGGCTTGCCGTAGAAACGCACGCTCTCACCTGCTTTCACATAAGGATCGGTGCCTTCGCGGTAACGCCACAGGGTTTCTTTGCCATCGACCACCGGCCAACGCAGGCCGCGCGCCTGGTGGTACATGTCGAACGCCGCCAAGTCGTGACCATGGCCGCGCCCAAAACCGGCATACTCTTCAAACAGCCCTTTCTGGAGGTAATAGCCGAAGTCACGCGCTTCGTCGTTCAGCTGAGCCGCCGGGATCTCTTCCAGCTTGTATTTGTTGACTTCGCCGTTGGCAAACAGCACGTCATACAGGGTTTTGCCACGGTATTCCGGCTTCTGATTCAGCAGTTCCGCTGGCCACACTTCTTCCACCTTGAAACGCTTGGCGAATTCCACCAGTTGCCACAGGTCAGATTTGGCCTCGCCCGGCGCTTTCACCTGCTGACGCCAGAACTGGGTGCGGCGCTCGGCGTTACCGTAAGCCCCTTCTTTCTCGACCCACATGGCGGTTGGCAGGATCAGATCCGCCGCCAGCGCACTCACCGTCGGGTAGGGATCGGAGACCACGATAAAGTTGCGCGGATCGCGCCATCCCGGCATACGTTCTTCGTTGATATTCGGCCCGGCCTGCATGTTGTTGTTACACATCACCCAGTAGGCATTCAGCTTGCCGTCTTTCAGCGCGCGGTCTTGAGCGACCGCATGCAGTCCGACTTTTTCTGGAATGGTGCCAGCCGGTAGCTGCCAGATTTTTTCGGCGATCTGGCGGTGTTTTTCGTTGGTGACCACCATGTCTGCCGGCAGGCGGTGGGAGAAGGTCCCCACTTCGCGCGCAGTGCCGCAGGCAGAAGGCTGGCCGGTAAGCGAGAACGGCCCGCAGCCCGGTTTGGAGATCTTGCCGGTCAGCAGGTGCAGGTTGTAACACAGGTTATTGGCCCACACGCCGCGCGTATGCTGATTAAAGCCCATGGTCCAGTAAGACACCACTTTCACCTTCGGGTCGGCATACAGCTTCGCCAGCGTTTCCAGTTGATCTTTCGGCACGCCGCTCATTTCGGCGGCTTTTTCCAGCGTATATTCCGCAACGAAGGCTTTGTAATCGTCGAAGCTCATTGGCTCCGAGGCGTCGCTACCCGGATTCTTGGCGGCTTTTTCCAGCGGATGCGTCGGACGCAGGCCGTAACCGATATCGGTCGCGCCCTTGCGAATATTGACGTGCTGCTTGAGGAACTCCTGATCGACCGCGTTGTTCTGAATAATGTAGTTGGCGATGTAATTCATGATCGCCAGATCGGTCTGCGGGGTGAACACCATGGCGTTATCCGCCAGCTCAAAGCTACGGTGTTCAAAGGTCGAAAGCACAGAGACGTTGACCTTGTCGTTGCCCAAGCGGCGGTTGGTGATGCGCGACCAGAGGATCGGGTGCATTTCCGCCATGTTGGAACCCCACAGCACGAACGCGTCGGCCTGCTCGATATCGTCGTAGCAGCCCATCGGCTCGTCCATGCCGAAGGTGCGCATAAAACCCACCACTGCTGAAGCCATGCAGTGGCGCGCGTTCGGATCGAGGTTATTGGAGCGCAAACCGGCCTTGAACAGCTTGGCAGCGGCGTAACCTTCCCAGATCGTCCACTGGCCGGAACCGAACATGCCCACCGCATCAGGGCCCTTCTCTTTCAGCGCCCCTTTGAACTTCTCGGCCATGATATCGAAAGCCTGTTCCCAACCGATTGGCGTGAACTCGCCTTCTTTATCATACTGGCCGTTTTTCATTCGCAGCAGCGGCTGCGTCAGGCGGTCTTTGCCGTACATGATTTTCGGCAGGAAATAGCCTTTGATACAGTTCAGGCCACGGTTGACTGGCGCATCCGGATCGCCCTGCGAGGCGACAATGCGGCCATTCTGTGTACCCACCAGCACGCCGCAGCCGGTGCCGCAGAAACGGCAAGGCGCTTTGTCCCATTTGATTTCATCGGCACCACCGACCACGGCCTGAGCGACCGTTGGGATCGTCAGCCCGGCAGCCGCAGCGGCGGCCGCTGCGGCGTTAGCTTTCATGAAGTCTCGACGACTGAGTTTCATGGCGTTACCTCATCTTGCTCATCCTGCTGGTGATAAACCAGCGACACCGCCAGTACGCCATCCAAATCACGCACCGACTCAATTTTTTCCAGCAACGCCTGTGAGCGTGCTGCCTGCATCACTACCACCAACTTGCCCTGCTGTTGATCTTGTACCGGAATTTCCGTCTCTGGGATGGCCAGCAGCGCTGGGATCAACCCTGGAAACTTTTCCGGCCGGGCCTGAACCATCAACCCGCTCACATGCCATTCGTTATTCATTATTTTCACTCCGGGTTATCGCAATCGCCGCCGCCGGGCAACCGGCGACACAAGCACCACAACCGCTACAGGCCGCCGCATCAAGCTCCGGTTTAGCTATCCCGCCCAACTGTGGTCGGAAACGGATTGCCTGAGTTTCACAGTTATCCTGGCAACTGCGGCACTCAATGCCCTGCAACGCCAGACAGCGAGCGGTAAAGGTGGCCACCTGCTGCCAAGGCGGGTATTGCGGCGGATAAAACAGCGGTGCTTCACACGCTTTTGCACACTGGCGGCAAAAGGTGCACTCCGCACGTTGGAAATCAACTTCAGGAAAACCACCGCTGCCGACGATCAACACGCCGGTTTCACAGGCGTTGATACACGCCTGGCATCGGGTGCAACCAGCAAGAAAGAGAGGAGCTTCGCGCGACCATGGGGGACGGATCGCATCAGAATGATGACGCCATTGTCCGCTGAGCAGTTTGCGTCGCGACAATTCGGCCATGCGGTTTATCCTTAGTGTTAGAAATACGCACTGCGTATAAAAATGACTCGGTAATTTTGTTATTTTTGTCTCAAAACCCCTGTAGGGGCAGGGACAAAATAGGCTGAACACCAGGGGGAAATAATCACTCTTTATGGGTAAATCACTAGGTTGATTGCGCCAGATCAATCTCTGGCAATGCTTAGAGGGGTTTCTTGCAAGGATTTTTACGCGACCGTTATTTATTTAGTTATATAGCGCTCCCCTATCGATCCGCACCGACAGTTTGACGAAAATCGCGGTGATTTGGTGCCGTAAAGGTTATCATTCTGCTTACGAATGAAATTCGATGGCTTGGCCCGCTCATAGAAGATAAGGACGCTTAATTGCTCGTAAAACGCTCAGTGATAGGAAGCATGGCCAAGGCGCTGATCGGTATCGTGATACTATCGGTGCTGTCTACCGGGCTGGCGCTGACCACCGTGGCCGATAGCCTGCGCGATGCGGAGGCCGTAAATATTGCCGGTTCCCTGCGCATGCAAAGCTATCGCTTAGCATATGAACTGACCAACGGTTCCGCTGAGGTGAACGAGCACCTGTTGCAATATCAGCAATCGCTGCTGGCACCTGCCCTGCTCAAGCTCGATCGTTTTTACGTGCCAAGAGACGTGCGGGAAAAATACCTGACGCTGCGTCAATCCTGGCTGACGCTGGAAAAGCAGATCCAGGCCGGACATGCAGAAAACTATCAGGCCAACGTGGCCAGCTACGTCAATCAGATCGACCATTTTGTGCTGGCACTACAGCGCTATTCCGAAACCAAACTGAGCATTGTGGCGACGATCAGCGTCATGGGGTATATCGCTATCGTGGCCCTGGTGCTGTTCTGCATCCGTTTTATGCGCCGCCAGGTGGTGACGCCGCTGAAACGTCTGGTGGATGCCAGCCAGCATATGCAGCAGCGCGATTTTAACCATCCGCCGCTCGACATATCGTTACCGAATGAACTGGGGGTATTATCGCAGGCGTTCACCGCTATGTCCGGCGAACTGGCCAAGCTGTATAAGTCGCTGGAATATAAGGTGCAGGAAAAAACCGAGCGCCTACAGCAGGCCAACCGCACGCTGGAAGTACTTTACAGCTGTTCACAAGCGCTGAGCGCCGGGCAACTTGACCAGCGGGCGTTCGAGAAGGTGTTGCGTATTGTGCGCCTGAGTGAACAACTGCAATGCATTCGGCTGAATGTGGAAGACAACCTCAGCCAATGGCAGATCGGCAGCGGTGAACCGCTGGCGGAGCAGGAATGGCAGGCGATCGCCATTATGCAGGACAACAAACCGCTGGGTAGCCTCAGTTGGCAACAACAACAGCAACCGCCCCACCCGCACCTGATGCAGAGCGTGGCGAATATGCTCAGCCGCAGCGTCTACTTCAATCGCGCGCAGAAGCAGCATATGCAATTTCTGCTGATGGAAGAACGCGCCACCATTGCCCGCGAACTGCATGATTCACTGGCCCAGGCCCTGACGTTTCTGCGTATCCAGCTCACCTTGCTGAAACGTACGCTGGTGGATAGCCCGCCTGCCGCTCACGAGATTATTGATGACTTTGACCGGGCACTGGCCGATGCTTACCGCCAGTTGCGTGAATTGCTGACTACCTTCCGCCTGAGCATTCAGGACGCCGATCTCAATGCGGCGCTGAAGCAGGTGCTGGAGCCATTAAAGCTTCTGACCAGCACAAGGATTCAGTTACACTGCCGACTAGCCTCGCAGGCGCTGAATGCGCAGCAACAGGTTCACGCACTACAGATCGTGCGTGAAGCGGTACTGAATGCCATCAAGCACGCCGATGCGCAGGAAATTGTGATTCGCTGCGAACTCTCGCCAGAGGGCGATAATCAGATCACTATCTGCGATGATGGTTCCGGCATCGACAGCCTGGACGAACCGGAAGGCCATTACGGCTTGACCATTATGAGCGAACGGGCGACGCGCCTGGGGGGGAAGTTACACATCCGGCGCGGTAAAGAAAAAGGCACAGAGATCTGCCTGATTTTTCCGCCTTAAGGGATGGTTTATCCGTTGCTGCTGAGCAGTAGTAACCCTTTAAAAATATCTGCGGCACCCAACGCCGCTCTGTGATTAACAGCCAAGTGCCCTCTCCGGCACTTGTGTGGTTTTACTCGCTACAGGGAGCATGTTTCATGGTGATGAAAAATTACAAGGTCATGATCGTTGACGATCACCCACTGATGCGCCGGGGCATCAAACAGTTGCTTGGGCTGGACCCCACGTTTACCGTCGTGGCGGAAGCCAGCAATGGTAACGAAGCCATCACGTTAGCCGGGCAATTGACGCCAGAAGTCATTCTGCTTGATCTCAACATGAAAGGCCTCTCCGGGCTGGATACGCTGAAAGCCTTGCGTGACGATGATGTGGATGCCCGCATCATCGTGCTGACGGTCTCCGATGCGCGCAGCGATGTGTATGCGTTAATCGATGCCGGTGCCGATGGTTATCTGCTGAAAGACAGCGAGCCCGAGCAGTTGCTGGAGCATATCCGTGAAGCCGCCGAAGGCAAGAATGTGATAAGCGAAGCGGTGGTCGACTATCTGGCATCGCGCAGCGAACAGCACGATCCGTTTGCCGATCTGACCGAACGTGAATTGGATGTGTTACAGGAAGTGGCGCGCGGGATGTCAAACAAGCAGGTGGCGGCGCAATTGCACATTTCTGAAGAAACGGTGAAGGTGCATATTCGCAACATGCTACGTAAGCTCAACGTGCGTTCGCGCGTGGCGGCCACCGTCTTGTATCTGGAATACAAGAGCCAATAATGCGTCCCCGGCGTGCCGGGGAACATTTATTCGATCGCAGCCAGCAGCGCCAGATGATGTTGGTTAACCCAGCTTTTATTTAACGGCCCCCAGTTTTCAAGCTGATAGAAACCGTCGTTATTACGCACTCCCTGCTGAACAAACTGCAATTCCACGCCCAAACCGGGCAAGGCTTTTAACACATCCTGTAATGTACGGCGCGGCCAACCGGTCAACTCCATCAGGCGCGGAACATTAGGCCGTTCAGTGTGGTTGATTAGCCAACAAAGATAAAGACGACGGGCAAATACCGGGTTAATTTCCATGCCAAACTCCTGCTGCGATAATTTCATTCACTCTGCAATAAATGTAGATGACGAGCACTGTTATTTACATTATCTCCATTTTTTCTCCACGCTTTCCCTGCCTATCACGAGTAAAGTGCAATGGCGTCTGGATCCTGCCAGGCGGTATAAGCATAACTGCTGCTATCAAAAATATAACAAGTCATAACGAGGTTCATGCTGCATGGCCAATTTTTTCATTGACCGCCCTATTTTTGCCTGGGTTCTGGCAATTATTCTTTGCCTGACAGGCACCTTGGCGATTTTTTCGCTGCCTGTCGAACAATACCCGAATCTCGCTCCGCCTAATGTGCGTATCAGTGCCACTTATCCTGGGGCTTCAGCGCAAACGCTGGAAAACACCGTTACCCAGATTATCGAACAGAACATGACCGGCCTCGACAACATGATGTATATGTCGTCGCAGAGCACCAACACCGGTCAGGCCAGCGTGACGCTGACGTTCAACGCCGGCACCGACCCCAATCAAGCGATGCAGCAGGTGCAGAACCAGCTACAGGGGGCGTTAAAGCGCTTACCGCAAGCGGTGCAGCAGCAAGGGGTGTCGGTCTCCAAATCCGGCGATACCACGCTGATGATGGTGGCTTTCGTCTCTACCGACGGCAGCATGGATAAGCAGGATATTGCCGATTACATCGTCTCTAACCTGCAAGACCCACTCAGCCGGATCGACGGTGTGGGTAGTATGGACGTTTACGGCTCGCAGTACGCGATGCGCATCTGGCTGGATCCTAACAAACTCACCAGCTATCAGTTGACCACGCAGGATGTGGTGAGTGCGATCGGCTCACAGAACGCCCAGGTGGCGGTAGGCCAATTGGGGGGGACACCGTCAGTAGACAAACAGGCGCTTAACGCCACTATCAATGCGCAATCCCAGTTGCAGACGCCAGAACAATTCCGTGAGATCACCCTGCGCGTCAACCGGGATGGTTCACTGGTCACGCTCGGTGATGTGGCCACCGTTGAACTCGGCGGTGAAAACTACAACTTCCTCAGCCGCTATAATGGCCTGCAGGCCGCCGGGATGAATATCAAATTGGCTTCCGGCGCTAACGAACTGCAAACCGATCAGCTGGTAAAAGATAAAATCGCTGAGCTGGCAAAATTTTTCCCGCCGGGGCTGGAGGCGAAGGTGGCCTATGAAACCACCCCGTTCGTCAAAGCCTCGATTAGAGACGTAGTGAAAACGCTGCTGGAAGCCATCGCGCTGGTGTTCCTGGTGATGTATCTGTTCCTGCAGAACTTCCGCGCTACGCTGATCCCGACCATCGCCGTGCCGGTGGTGCTGCTGGGCACCTTCACCATTCTTGCCGCTTTCGGTTACAGCATTAATACCCTGACGATGTTCGCGATGGTATTGGCGATCGGCCTGCTGGTGGACGATGCCATCGTGGTAGTGGAAAACGTTGAGCGCGTAATGAGTGAAGAGGGGCTATCTCCGCGCGACGCAACGCGTAAATCCATGGGGCAGATCCAGGGTGCCTTGGTGGGGATTGCCATGGTGCTTTCAGCGGTGTTTATTCCCATGGCTTTCTTCGGCGGCACGACCGGCGCGATTTATCGCCAGTTCTCGATCACTATCGTTTCCGCCATGGTGCTTTCCGTGCTGGTGGCGATGATCCTGACTCCGGCGCTGTGCGCTACCCTGCTGAAACCGGTAACCAAAGGCCATCATCACGGCAAGCGTGGCTTCTTCGGCTGGTTCAACTGGATGTTCAACCGTAACGCCGAACGCTATGAGCGCGGCGTGGCGCGCGTGCTGCACCACAGCCTTCGCTATCTGATGATTTACCTGCTGTTGCTCGGCGGGATGGCGTTGTTGTTCCTTAAGTTGCCCACCTCGTTCCTGCCACAGGAAGACCGTGGCGTCTTCACCGTACAGGTGCAATTGCCAACGGGTTCAACCCTGCAACAAACCACCAAAGTGGTGGAAAAGATAGAGCACTATTTCCTGAGCAAGGAAAAAGATAACGTGCTGTCGGTGTTCGCTACCATTGGCTCCGGCCCCGGGGGAAATGGGCAGAATGTGGCGCGGATGTTTATCCGCCTGAAAGCGTGGGAATTACGTACCTCGGGGGACAATAGCTCGTTCGCTATCATCGATCGCGCCACCCAGGCTTTCAGTAAGATTAACGAAGCCAGAGTCATCGCCAGCAGCCCGCCGGCGATTACCGGGCTGGGTAACGCTGCGGGCTTTGATATGCAGTTGGAAGATCATGCCGGGCAAGGCCACGATAAACTGATGGCAGCGCGCGACCAGTTGCTGCAACTGGCGGGGAAAAACCCTCAGTTGTCCCGCGTGCGCCATAACGGCTTGGACGATAGCCCGCAGTTGCAAATCGATATCGATCAACGCAAAGCACAGGCGCTGGGCGTTGCCATTAACGATATCAACAGCACGCTATCCACCGCCTGGGGGTCAACCTACGTGAACGACTTTGTCGATCGTGGCCGGGTGAAGAAAGTATATGTACAAGCCGATGCGCCTTTCCGCATGCTGCCGGAAGACATCAATAAGTGGTTCGTGCGCAACAGCAGCGGTGGCATGGTGCCATTCTCCGCCTTTGCCACTTCGCATTGGAATTTCGGCTCACCGCGCCTGGAACGCTATAACGGCAGTTCAACGGTCGAAATTGTCGGTGAAGCCGCTGCCGGTGTCAGTACCGGCACCGCGATGATCGAGATGGAAAAACTCGTCAGCCGGTTGCCGGTCGGTTTTGGCCTCGAATGGACCGCCATGTCTTATCAGGAACGGCTGTCGGGCTCCCAGGCTCCGGCGCTGTATGCCATCTCGCTGCTGGTGGTGTTCCTGTGTCTGGCGGCCCTGTATGAGAGCTGGTCGATTCCTTTCTCGGTCATGCTGGTCGTGCCGCTTGGGGTGATCGGTGCCGTAGCGGCAACCTGGCTGCGCGGGCTGGAGAACGACGTTTACTTCCAGGTTGGGCTATTGACGATTATCGGGCTGTCTGCCAAAAACGCTATCCTGATCGTCGAATTCGCCAATGAACTCAATCACAAAGGGCAAGATCTGATGGCCGCCACGCTGGAAGCCTCACGCATGCGTTTACGCCCGATTTTGATGACCTCACTGGCCTTTATCTTCGGCGTGTTGCCCATGACCATCAGTTCCGGTGCCGGTTCAGGCAGCCAACACGCTGTCGGTACCGGCGTGATGGGCGGCATGATTTCCGCCACGGTATTGGCCATCTTCTTTGTTCCGTTGTTCTTTGTTCTAGTGCGCCGCCGTTTCCCAGGCAAACCTGCCGTGCAAAAACAGGCAGAGAAACGCAGCGAATAATGCACGTAAAAAAAGCAGCATCAGAGAACCGATGCTGCTTTATTACAACTTATATTTTGTACCCAAGGTGTTTTAAGTAAAAAACCAATCAACTGCCTTGTTGTAAGCTTCAAGCCGGTGTTAGTTACCTAACATCTCGTCAATGAAGTCTTTCCAGTTTCCTAACTCGCGATCAACCATAATTACTTTACTGCCTCCATTAAAAATCACTTCAAATTCTACGCCCATTTTTTAACCACGTGAAGCCTTTTGGGAACGGTGCCATTCATCAAAACTGGGGACAGCGCACATTTTCAAATTAATCAGCATGCTGGGTAAATTTTATCTTCCCTTGTGCGATTAATTCTTCCGTAGTAGCGTGCCAAAGGGTTAAAAAAACCTCCATTAAAGGCAATGTCATGTCCCCGACGTTCACTATCGAACAGCTGAAAGAGCAGGGCCGCTATCAGGAAGCCAGCGAGCTCGTGCAACTGATGCTGCAACAGACACCAGAGGATGCCACGCTGCACTATCAGTTAGCCTGTCTTTACGATGTGCAGGGCTTTGAACAGCAGGCCATTCCCTGCTATCTCGCCGCGTTGCAATACGAGTTGCCAGCACAACAGCGCCAAGAGGCCTGGCTCGGCTTAGGCAGCACCTACCGCGCACTGGGGGATTATCAGAAATCACTGGCTACTTTCGACAGTGGCTTAAGTGAATTTCCTCAGGCCAAAGAGATCACCCTGTTCCGCGCCATGACGCTCTATAATCTGGGTGAAACCAAACAGGCCATAGCCGATTTGCTACTGCTGTTGGCAGAAACCTCCTCCCACAGCGCTATCAGCCACTACCAACGCGCGATCCGTCAATATGCGACGGATCTGGATCGCATCAGTTAGGAGCCAACCGTGGAGATAATTGTTGACCTCAATCGTTGCCGCATTGACTGGCAACGGTTGGCAGAATTGCTGGAAGCTGCCGGATTAGGCAAACGTGACCCGCAGGTGATGCAGCAGGTCTATCAAAATAGTCAGTTTTGTTATTTCGGGTTTATTAATGGTGAACTGATGGCGACCGCTCATGCCATCAGCGATATGACGTCGGTCGCTTATCTGGCGGATGTGGTTATCCACCCTCGTTTTCAGGGGCATGGCTATGGCCATCAGTTAATGACGCGCGTGATGCAGGATCTGGCTCCACTCGGCAAGGTATTCATCTATTCGGTGCCGGACAAGCTGGCATTTTATAACAAATACGGCTTCCACGATCTGACAACCGGAATGGTCTACGCAGCAGGAACAGCGCTTGAACGTTTGCAGAATGGCGGTTATGTTCGCTGAAACTCACATTCTCTCCTCCTGACATTTGCTGAGAATTTGCCTTCTGCTGTTACGTTTAGTATCATTTTTCTGTAAATTAAGGTTAATAAATTAACAATGAAGTTAAGAATTTTTAATTCTGAGCCAATGGCTAAGAAATTCTCAGCATCAATTTATATAGTGAGCAAACAATGAGTATTATAGTAATTTACATTGTAGCTATTACTTATGTGATAATAACTACTTTTTCCGATCGGGAGAGTAAAAGATCAGGTGAACGTATCACCAAGCATAACTTCAAAAAAGTCATTTGGTTTGAACTATCGAATCACATATGGGATGATCTCTGGAACGCCCCCGGGAATGTATGGCGACGAATGCAACTAAATGAAAAAAGCTTGGATAAGCAACCTCTTTTTTGGTGGTCAATTTTATTACCCCTTATCATCTCCATTATCTTAGAATATTTAATCACAAAAGATAACAACTACTCATTGACAACCAATGGATTAAATAATTTATTAAAGGACAGCGCAGTTCCTTTATATATCTCCGCGCTCAGCGCAGCTTTAGCAGTGATTATTTCAAACATCCATAGAACCATTCAAACCAAAAAACAAATCGAGACAATAGAGTTTAAAAATATCGCGGATAGCTACTATAGCCATCATAAGTACATTACAGAAGAATTCAAAAACTTACTATTGGAAATAAATCAGCAGTCAACGATAAAGATCTTGAAAGAAAATAGCATATCAATAATAAGACCAAGCAAGTTGTATCAGGATATTTTTCCGCAATCATCTATAACTCATGGCTATAATAGTAAATACTCAGAGGAGTTTATAAAAAACCTTACTGAAAAAATCGTCGATTTCAATAGGAAAAACCACATTGAAAAAAAAGATGCTTTAGATTTAATGAATAAAAATAAAACCAAAGATATACAAGAAAAAATAACCATCATGAATGATGGAATGGAGTCCATCCTCTCATTGTTCTATGCTTATTGTCGTAATGGAAGAATTATAAAAATGATATATTCAGAAAAACCACCAATAAAATTAGATATAGAGAAAACTTATTCAGAGGTCAATTGGGCGATCAGGAAAATTTATGATTTTATTATTTACGTACTAGACATTACCAGTATAAATCTCAAGGAAAATAAAGAATTAAAAGAGTCCATGCTAAAGTATATGTCGCTATTAAGAACGTATGTAAATGCAAGAAGAGAGTACCAAAAAAAATAACCATCCAGTCTTGCAAAACTATCCTAACCAACCACGCAAAATATTATTCAGTTGGAGATATTTTTTCAGGCGGAATTTTAAGCACTCTTAGATCAAATTATAATACCCGTTATCTGGATCTAAACCCCGTTTTCCAGCATTATCTCTTACATCACCGAGCGACATAAGTTATGGGGCGTATTAGCACTATCACCGCTCGATACAGATTTTGACGATAAGATAAGGTAGCATTTACTCCATGGCAGACAAACCGCACCACACATTACTCACTATGTTTGGCATAAAAATACATTGAACATTACACAAACTTTAGTGAAAGGCGTTTTATGCAAAAGAAACAAATAATTACGGCATGATGACTAAAGAGAAGTAGTTAAAGGTTCGTTGTTAAGTAACATCATAAAATGTATGAAAAAAGGAGCCTTTCGGCTCCCTCAGCTTAACCTTTTGGTGGGTATGGATCTTTTCCGTGAGAATCCTTATCACGAATCTGACCATTGGGGCGGTGGATCACCAGCTCACTTTCTTGATTGCGGGATATCTCTCTCCCCGCATCAATCGCTTGCTGTTGTGTCGAATGAATAGATGTCACTTTCTGATTACCTTCCCCACGAACAGCCCACTGACCATTATGTGGTACAACATGCTGATTTTTACCCATTGGTACATCCTCATGCCAAGTAGAAATCACATAATATTGTGCCAATAAAATAAATCAATACTACATGTAGTTTTTTGTGTTCAATTCAATATCTAATGCAGTCCTCTGTAGGCTTGCACCACCATGATCCTACCCTCATTACGAGTAACAACACCAATTCAGTACTGAAGCGTTATCGCTTCCTTAAATCTACCATTGCAGAAGCTAAAGTGACCGATTCAGCCACTTCTGCACTCCTCTGAAAGCTACTGCCTGCACTAAGCAATCACCCCTGAAAAAACCAGATTGAATACTGTTGTACTGACAAACCCTCACTTACCACTTTCATAGATCAAATCGATCGTTACGATCGAAAATATTGCTAGATCAATTTTTATCCGTTATCATTGTGACAATGATTTATCAAACAAAATCAATAAAGTAAGGGGAAATAAAATGTCTATCAGTTTTACAATCAGTTGCCCACACTGTGGGAGTACTACCACTGTTCAAACAGGTGTTTCAAAAAATGGTACTGGTGTAGGCCAATGCCGCAATTGCCATAAGACAGTAAAAGTTACTGTTGATCACAAGGGTAACGTGATTCGCGTTAGTTAACTTAGGGGGATAGTTTTAAATGGTTGGATTCGTAGTTATTATTTTTTGCTTCGCCTTATCAATTTTTTGTTATAAAAAAATGGCAAAAAGATCTCGTGCAAAAGGACGCGGAAAATTAAGTACTTTACTAATTGCTTTATCATCAAGTAGTTTAGTTTTTATAGTTTCTATGATGATTGGCATAAGTAACTTTTTCCCTGATGCTAAAAGTAATAAATCTCTAAAAATCAAAGATACAGTTTCACAGTATGATTGCACACTTACATACTTAGGTGTAAGACCGGGAGCAAAAGAGTCTTGGCAGACACCAGCAATTTTGACAATTACGAATAATGACTTCAGTATTTCATTTATAGATCCAGAAAAAGGCGGAAACGGCTTGATAAGGTCACAACCATTAGGAGAGACTCTTTGTGATGATGAAAACATTTGCACACGAAAAGGCGAGTCAGAAGACACACAAGAATCCAAAATCTCTAAAACAAAAATAAGAAGTATTTTAAAGATTAGTAATAGCCCTACTGCAATGAATATGTTAACAAGCTTAGATGCTATAATGATTACACATGCAGTAAATGAGTGCCATAAAAAACAGTAACAGTAGATAGATAAAAGGAAATACAAGTAATGACTAATGCAATGAAAGTACTTTTGGCTGTTCTTATAATGTATATACTGTCATTTAGCAATTCTACTTTAGCCTCTGAGTATACTGCATTAATAAACTGCGGCCCAGTTAGTTCGGCAAAAGAATTAGGAGCTTTATATGTCGATAACTGTTTTTATGAGTCTGACTTGAAGATAACTGTTAACAAAACCTCTACTATATATAACATGCAAACTGGAAACCATCCGAATAAAGCCGGGTATGATGAAAATGGTTCTTTAGCTATTGATTTAGGTAGTAGCTTTTCAATAAAAGCACGAAATAGCTCTGATAATGATATTTTAACTATCAGGATCTTTGATGACAAGGGAAGAATGGTGTTTCAAGATCAAGCATCAAAATATCAATCCATATATGTAAAACACGAACCAGAGTAACATTACTATCTACTACATTATTGAGCCAAAGGATGTTAAATCTTGATATTGTCAAAAACACATTAACAAGAGGCTCTAAATACTGGATAGTATCTTTATAGGAAAACATACAAAGATCTGTTAGAGAAATAACCAGAAATTGAGAATGTAGGGCAAACCATGAAACAACGTATGATGGCTAAAAAACTAATTATGACTGCATTGTTACTATCATTAAGTACTACTGCCTATTCAAAGGAGTTAAGAAAAGATATTGATGATAAATTAGCTAAATGTAAGGTATCAGCGGTTTCAACAATGGAAACTGCTGATTGCTATGTCTCGGCTACTGACTCTTGGGAGGCAGAGTTAAATAAGCAATATAAACTACTTCTTCAAGATCAGCCAAAAGAAATTCAAGCCAACTTACGCAACTCACAACGGGCATGGGTAAAATATAAAGAATCATACATTAGTGCTATGAGCGACTTCTATAGCCAAGAACGTGGTTCAATCTGGGGCATCGTAATGTCAGAATCTAAAATGAATGTGACTCGCGACAAAGCTATTGATTTGTACAGATCAAGAAACAGTACAAATATGTCCGGCGAAGAATAATAATAGTTAGTACGTCAACACCAAGGAAATGTAGTTATAAAAATAATAATGCAGTACTTTAATGCGGAGACTAAAAATCTCTGCATTTTTTATGGATATCGAAAGGACGAAATTCATTAAAACCAATACGTCACTATGTCAGTTATGAATATACTCTCTATTCGCAATCAATTATTTTATGCAATTCTATCATTTTAGTAACTTCAGGAATCAGAGCAACAGGGACATGCATGACTTTAGTTTTGCTATCTATCTTCCTTTCATAGAGTCCACCATAGTTAAGTACGCATTCTTTTAGTATTTCAAAAAGAGAGTAAATAGGATCTATACCATGCATATCTACAAACTTAAGATACTTTCCATGATCTGAAAGCTCTGATATTTCTCCATGAATAAATTTGCACCTAAGGTCATATATTATTTCTATTTTTGACTGGATACTATCAATAGCAATAGCATCCCTACAAACCCCACCTTTAATCGAGGCTTTATTCCCATTTGCAGTACCATACAAAGCATCTAATGCTATAAATTGATTCAGAAATCGTTCGCGTTTATCGTTTGTCCATCCATGCGAAATGAACGAAAGTGCAGAATTAACTCTTTTATTGGATGATGAAAAAATCTTCACAAGATTATCGATAACTAAAGGAGTTATATTCAATTTATAAATGGCCGGAATATTCACTCTAAATTCGCTTGTATGTAGCTTTGTTTTTTCAAACGAATTTATTCGATTATCTACATCCAACATATTAATTTTAAATGGAAAATCAACATTAAGGCATAATGCACCAAACAACCTATTAATCAATATTATTGCTTCTTCTTTTGAATATGCATAAATTAGTACTGCTGATGCATCTGGTAGCCGAACATATTTTCCAATAGGATCGTTTTGGATATATTCTTCAGCTAAAAAATCACGAGGAATTTCGATTCCAGATTTATTTTTAATATGATCAAGTAGTTTGTCAACTTCACCAAATCCATAGATATATATATTATCGCTTAGATTAATTACACCCTTTGCATTAGAGTACCTGAGAGTATAAAGGTACGGTTGAAGTTTTCTTTCCGACTTAATGTAGTCATCGAACATGATACAAAGATTACTTTTGTGCTTTTCTGAAAGAATATCACTAACAGATTTTTCTTCGGAATTTAATGAAAAAAAATCGGCATCGATAGCATTAAAAGCATATGAAGAGAACTTCAAAATTATATTTTTAGCACTCTCAATATTGCTTATCCCTAATTCATTACCAAACTCTCTAATCAAGATGCTGGCACATTTGTTTATGGCTTCATCACTGTATTTAAGCCAAAAAATGAAGTCTCCTTCATGTGGCTTTCCTACTTGAATACTTGGAGAGCCATTTGCAGGACAGTAAAAAAAACTTTTAGATAAAGCAGTTATCATACTGCGATTAAATGAAGCATCCAATGATTAGTCCTCTGAGATCCCCTTGAGTCAATAGAGGTTACACCCGTTATCAAAGTTTGGTCAAGAAATACCAATAGTATAATGTATACTAACTTAGAATGATGTATAAATGAGTTTTAATCAAAATGATTAAGTACTACGTTCGATACTTAACATATCCTTTTTCACTCGAAACACTGTAGCCCTGCCACAGTCGCAAAGTTTAGCTATTTCATCAGGTGAATACTTGTCTGTTTTAAGCATATCAATGATCTTAACATGAAGGGTTTGGTTTTTTTGTTTTCCTTTATATTTGCCAGCCTCTTTAGCTATGGCGATGCCCTCATCACGACGAGAAGCAATAATTCCGCGTTCAAATTCTGCGACAGCCCCCATAAGAGTCAAAATCAATCGTGATGAAGGGGTGTTGTCAAAACTCATTGAGTTATCCAAGAACTTAACCGTAACGCCCTGTTCAATCATCTTATCAACCAACTCAAGCAGATCCTTAGTATTACGGGCTAAACGATCTATGGACTTTACGATCAGCGTATCACCTTCTCTTAGGTGTGAGATCAATCCTTGAAGTTCGGGCCGTTCGCTGGTGGACTTACCTGAAGCTTTTTCAGTTATGACTTTATCACAGACAGAATTCAGTACTGAAAGTTGACGTTCAAGATTTTGATCCTTTGTCGATACACGAGCATAACCGAAAATCATTATCCTGTTCCTTTTGTCTCATTTAGATTACCTTTATGATAAAGTATCATATAGATTGGTTCAATGAGTAAATGATACTAACTTAGACAACGTTACTGAGTATCAGTAGGGAGTGCCTAAAAGATATTCGATTTGCCCCTCCCATCTTTTTTCAACTATTGACTATCACCTGCGACTGAAATATTTCTTAGGAAATAATTATCTTGCTAATTATAAATTAATGTAGCTATTTTTAAAAAATTGTAGGGTAGATTAATATATGGCAGTATACAAAGTAGAGGAGCATAAATCATTATACTTCATTACACATAATACAGACATAAACAATATAGGGTTGCCCTCCCTTAAATTAAATAAGGAATTTATTGCAATGAGCAGGAATATAGTAACCCGAGCTTACTTTGATAATATTGAATTTGAAATCAAAGAACTACTTAAGAATGCTAAAATATCAGTTGAAATTTGCGTAGCCTGGATAACATATCACTTATTTTCTGATATTTTTTCTGAGTTATTGAAAAAAAATGTCAAGATTGATATTTTATATAATAAAGACATGCTTAATAGTAAGAACAATGGTAATGGGTTGGGTTACATGTCAGGGATAACAAATCCTTTTCACCGTTCTTTAATGCACAACAAATTTTGCATTATCGATAATGAGATTATTATCACAGGAAGCTTTAATTGGTCTAAATCAGCAAGATATCATTTTGAAAATATAGTGGTTATACGAAATGATTATGAAATAGTTAAATCATTCAAACACGAATTTGAAGATTTAAAATTTCTTTCCAATTTACCCTCATCACATCCTCTATCTCCTATGTTATCTAAGAGCACTAAAATATTTAAGTTAGGCATGATCGGTACAAAAGAAGGGATATATGAAGAGGTGCCTTTACGAATTTGGGAAGTTGACCTATCAAAAAAGAAAGCCACAATGATAACTGAAGAGTATCACCAATTTCTTTTCACTACTTTACTTGACTATGAGTTTAATAATCAACATATCGAAGAGGATCCAAAGCAGGCGATGATAGACGAGTTTTTCAATGAGCGTAGATTAATAGATAAGTTACAAAATTATTTTATAAACTCCAAAACTGATGTTCACGCGATCGGGAACGTGGTTCTTACAAATGCCAATGGGCATATAGAGTATGGTGAATCAGAAGATTTGGAAATTCATATGATTTGGACTGATATTTGTTATAGAAAAATAATCCCAACAGTGCTTTATAATGATGGGCCAGCTGAAAAAATAATATCAGAAACATATTCTTGAATAGGAAGCCAGTTAATTATATACTTTAGAAATAATTATGGCTGGCATATAAAATCCAGCCTTTTTAAATCATTATTAAAAATCGTGCTTACTGTTTATCATTGCATTCTTTCATTTTCATCATGGATTATTTCATAAACTCCCTGTAACCGTTCCTTTATATCACTATAGTTAATACTGTTTTGTGATTCAATCATTAAGATAAGTGATGCACCTATTACAAATAAATCTCCTTTCGAAAGCTTCATACCTGATTCTTCAAGCTCTTTGGAAATAATATTTATATCTTTTATATCATCAACATTACACTTAACTACTTGTTCTGTTGATTTTTTACATACTATGATTGCATCTAAACTAATAGGCGACTTAGCTATTGTTTTAGGACTCGCAGAACGTGACTCAGCATGAACAGGATGGACTGCAACAATTGTAAGTCCTGATTTTGATATTGCTTCATATATAGCGGCCCACCCCTCAGGTTTAGAGTGATGGAAGCTAAAAGTCAATGTACCATTATCTTTTAGCACCCTATGGCATTCTTTAAAAACAAATGATAACTGATTGGCAAAAATCTCAGGATCTTTTTGTTGAACTTCACCAATATCATACGAGCAATCCTTTTTGAACCAATCATATTGTTTATTTAATACAGGGGATAACCAAGCATAGAAGAAATCGCTCAACTCGCTATAATGAACAAAGTCAAAGTATGGAGGATCAGTAACCACAGCATCGACAGAATCAGATGGAATATTGAGTTTAGCACTATCTCCATTTAAAATCATCATTGACTTAGGCGTAGAATTCAACTCACCCCATGAATTCACGACTATAGATCTGATAGGATCACTTGCAATAACCTTATTAGTGATCGTTTTGCCAGTGTTTTTATTAAATTCCAAACTTAATTCAAATGGTTCATTTAAATAACGCTTTGCTTTGATCAATCTTGACTCAAATAAAGTAGAGAACGTTCCACTACTTCTCTTGGTTCCCCAGATTGAATTCTCTAACGGTGTTCTTTCAGGCTTTAGAATATGATTTGAAAACATATGTCTAACAGCCCCAGTCCCTTCACCTTTATAACTACAGAATAAATTATTAAACTCAAGAGTCCCTGAAAAAAGACATAAAAATTGCTCTTTAACATCTTGCTCTTTAATTTTCAAAATCTCTTTCAATAATAATCCTAAGCAAAGTAATTGCCGGTGGTTGAAGAAGTCACTCCAGTTATTATAATTATACCCTAATGCTTGGTTTGTATTGTGTCCTGTTCTTACTTTCAAGTTAGGCAGGGGCAATTCCTCTTGACTCAATCTCAACTTTGCACTTCTATATATTGATAGATCGTCAGAACTAATAGGAAGATATACTTTTTCTCCAATTTCGGTTAAAGCTAAAGACGCATACATTTTTTCTTTTAACAATTCTCCGTTAGACGATAGCAAATCTTTAATTTTATATTTACTTCCACCACGAGAGGTTACATATTGCCCTTTTACCGGACCATTTTGAGGATTAAAGTTATGTCCACATTCATTACATGTCAAATTCGTACAATCATATCTATCTTCAATAACATCCCAGCATTCAGGACATATGATTTGAGCTTTGGGTTTTTTCTTAGGATAGGCATCCTGAGAGAATATATATTTAGAGAATAGAGGAATATCCTCACCATCTGGAGTGCTTACAAATTTAACCCAAAAATAATGTAAAACAGGAATATAACTTTCAGATTCTTGATGGTAAGTTCTATAATATTTTTTAATTTCATCGGCAACTGAACTTTCCAACAATTCATATGCTTTTCTTAGTTTCGTTTCAGAAACGTATGTAAAAGCTTGTTTTACTAAGAATGAGCTAACCGGATTAATATCACAACCGATAGCTTTAGCTCCTAATTTTACAGCCTCACCGAGAGTTGTACCACTTCCCATAAATGGATCTAATATAATTTTATCATTAAAGTCATGTTTATTATAAAACCCAGCCCATATGTCATATTCTGGTTTACTTAATGCAGATAATACAATTGCACGGAATACAGTTCCAAGCCGAGTAGCCCACCACTTATGAATGTGATAAATAGGTCTATTAATCTCTTTACGCCAACTTTCTTGCTCTGCAACTTGGCTTATTTCTTTAGCAGGAAAAGAACATTCTAATGCTGAACTTTTCTTGAAAGGCATTACCAAACTATTTTCTTTAGCCAAGGTCATTTATACATTACTCCTAATAATCAGAATCAACTCAAAGATACGGATCGCGAGGTTTGCTCTTTTAGTCTATAGGCTACAAACTCATGACACTCCCCTGATCTCGGATTAGGAACTTTCTCTGCAATTAATTCATTTGTGCGTAAATCAAAGCTATATCCAACAACTATCTTGTCTGCCTCAGTCCTAATAATACGCCCAACCTCTTGAAATCTTGGGTCTGTAGGAAAAGCAGCGGGCACAATTAGAGTCTGAAGACCAGTAGTGCCTTCTGTTAACGCAAAAGGAGTGGGTGCTACATACATCTTCCTATCACGAATCATAATATCGCCATAGGTTCCAAAACCTTTTACGCTTTTATTTTTATGGACATAATCATGTTCTGCATTTAGAAAATCGCCATGGCAGATCACCAAATCAACAACAGGATATTGCTTATTTCCTTCACCGTTAGAACCATACTCTTTCAAGACAGCAGGATAACGCCCAAATATATAAAATATCTGTCGCCCATTGTGCAATCCAGTAGGAACCTGACTATTGGAATCATAATCTTTTTCTCTTCCAGGCCAAGCAAGACCTTTTACTTCATAACCTTCCGTTTTCTCAACAAGTGAAAAATCAGGATATGTATTGCGGCCACCACCTTCGACATGAAAGCCTAATTCTTTTATCCTATTCTCCACCCAATTTTGAAAATGAAACTCCTTGTCTCCTGAGCTAACAGCCGTAATCAACTCACCGTCTTTTATAGCTTCGACACACCGTTTGAAAACATCATAGCAAGATGTAGTTGTCATACTTAACTCCGTAATCATATGAAATAATTATATTTTACATCAATAATCTTCAGTTGAAAACAACTTATGAAAAAATAATAGCATAGATATAATTTTGTCTATAGATATTTCGTTCTTAGTAAAGTATGAGAATTAAATACTGTATATGAAAATAACTCAATTTTACAAAAAATATAGTTTTAACCGATAAGAAAGTAATATACATTATCTATCTCGACATTAAAAAAAAACTCTAATATCCATTGCATTATAATATATTACCTTTCCATTAATCTCATAACGCCACTTAATTATCTGAATTAAATATTAGTACTATACAGTACTATGAACATTGAAATACTTTATAAAATAACACCCTTAAAGCTTTAAACAGATATAATTAAAATCCAACTCATATAAAAAGCACTATAATTTTTAAATGAATAGGTAATCCCTTTAACTTTTCATTTCAAACATATCAGTACTGGCTTTTTAAATTTTAGCAATATAAAGCCCAGTTACTTAGCACCAATTTTTTATTCGCGAGAATCCGATAACGGGCAAGGCTGGCTCGTTAATGCCACAAGGGGAGGGCTTTATACTAATATATAATCCTCCCCTTGTGGCAAAATTATAACTTAAACCCAGTCAATGTAGTTGCTTCAATCGGCGTAAATCGATTTTTCTTCCCATTTATTCTCACAGAAGTAGATTTTCCTAATGTAATAAACTCATTCAATACATTACTGCTTTCACTATTATCCTTATATATTACATTCAATCCCATCATTCTTTTTTTCCTTTATACGATGAATATCTTATCCTTTTTATTTCGGCTATCTCTTCCTTTGTCGGCATATCTTTATGAGTAATACCCAATTCACTTTCAAAATACTCACCACTTTCAATCAATTTCCTTGTGTGCTCTTTCCTCCACTCAAAGAAACTTCTGTGTTTATTTACATCCATTTTACACCTCTACTTATATTAATAATATATACCATCGTTACCTATCATAACCACAATGATAGGTTGCGATTCAAAATAATTTTTACAATATTTTTTAAATTACTCAGACTTACCTTTCTTCTTGGCAGCAACAGCATCTGATAATCTCTGTTCCTCACTGCGTTTATCGAACTCCAACCCAGTAAGCGAGTAGTGAACTACTTTATATGTTCCTTGTCGTTTTCCTTTTATTTGAATTTTCTCTGACCGAGAAATGCAAATATAGCGATTTATAATAGCACTTGCTCTTTTGTCCTTCACCTCAAAAGTGTCACTTGGGTCATCTATTATATTAAGAGAATTACTATCCCCATTGGACACTTTTCGGATGTCAGAACTCCAATTCTCATCTGCAAGCATTATATTCAAATCACCTTGATAGAAATCTTTCAATACTTTCCCTGCTATCTCTTTAGCGATAGTTATAATATCTTGACTCAATAAATATCGCTCTCCTTTAACACTTACTAAAGATTTTTTCACTTCATTACATAACACAGAACGAATTGAAGTATCGAAATGAACATAATTTATATCACTCCATACTTTTTGAATATAGGAGCTATCATCAATGATTTTTTTAATAACATACTCTCTATCTTCTGGTTTTAATCCTGCATCTGTCATGTTTAATATTACATCCTTGATGCTATCATACTCAGAACTATAGTCTGGTTCTAAGCTGTTATTTTCGAAGTCATCTGCTAACTTAAGTAAATCAGTACAACGTTTATATTCACTTAGTTTCTTTATTTCTTGCATCTCACGTTCAAGACTTTCTTTATCTTTGGTTTCATGCCTCCAAATTGGATAATAAACGTCATAGCCATATTCAATCAATCTGCTACTGAATATGCTAAAATCATTTGATGCCTTTTCTTCTCGATTTAGATAACTCTGATGGTCAATAGCACAGTAATTTACTTTAAACTCACTATCTGCATAATATACACTCGCATGTGTTATCTCCTTACTGTATTGAGTAATATACCCCTTACGTTCTATATCGCTGCTCGCAAGTGATAAACATATTGTAAGAGCCTCAGCAAGCTTTTGAGCTGCTTTAATCTTGGCTGGAACATCGTTATCAGAAACTTCCCTTTGTGGCTTAGAATCAATGTAATACCGCACATTTTTGATGTTCTTTATCTTTCTGAATCGATTGCTAATCTGTTCTATACGATCAGGATCAGTATCTCCCCAAATAAATACATCAACCTCATCAAGCTCATCGATTAAACTCAGCCCTTCAGCAATGCTATTTGTTCCAATAATGCAGTTGTAATCACCCATTTTTCCTGTTTGAAATAAATTCACTACTGTAGCATCCTTCTTAAGCATAGCATTCACATATAGACATTCTTTTCCCGAGTTATTCCCTATAGTTTGACCCCATTCTATATGATTCACTAATACAATCGATCGATTCTTAGTCTCTCGCAAGTCATTAATTAAAGACTCTTCCTTTGATTTGCATATATATGTTTGAATTTGTTTTTTTTCTTGACTGTCCTTCCTTACTCGATGGATAGTTTTAAATTCAAAACCACTAAAATACTCAGGAACAACAGTGCCAGACATTAAGATAACCTTGCGGAACATAGTGCAAGCTTTAGTTAATTGGCGAATGGTTGAGTATCTATAATTATAATCCATAACCATTCCATGAGCTTCATCAATAACTAAATCCCACTTTTTGCACTCTTCTGGATTTCTCATCATTTTTTCTATTTGATTCCAAGTCGCAACATTTTCATCCTGAATATTATTACTGCTACCTGACTGCACGACTATTGAAGTTAGCGGTACTACTAATTTAGTATATTTACGGCCTTTCATCGCTGTGTTTTTCCCCCCTCCAGTAGGCACCATTAACAAATTCATGCCCTCTTCAAAGATCATTTGATCAATTACATCAGAAAGATATTGGTTAGGTTTCAAAGTAATATCAGTATCGTATTTTGGTATTGTCACATTTTTAGGTGTGTAAATTACTGTTGGTTGCACTAATAAATTGAGCTTGAATCCATCAGGTAAGTTCTTTCGTAGCCCCATAGCATGACCATATGAAGCATTTGCCATGTTTGCAATATCGGATCCTGTATGACGTGCTCCCATTCTGCCAACTGCATCTAAGACTCTAACCATATCGAAATCATTTATACCAAAAGCGAGTAATCTATTAGCAAGAATTCGACGTTCTTCATATTCCATAGATCCACGGTTATGCTCAATGATAGCATCTAAAATACGCCCAATATTATCATCTTCGAACTTAGGTTTTTTAAACACTACATTAGATAGAATATCCCGACTCTTTACTGGAATATATTCGATATATTCAAAATTAAATAAATCACCATTATTATGGAATACCTTGAATTGATCTTTAAATAATTCATTATATGTAGGTAAGTATTGAATCTGTAAAGCTTTGCTAAATGAATCATCTGAGTACCAAAATCTTTTACGTAATGACTCTGAAAATTCGTTATACATATCCGCACTAATAGGCCGACTTAATGGCAATATAACTCTAAAACGTTCTCCTGCCTTAATCCCTTGTCCACCGGAAGAATAGATAATATATTCATAATCGTTTAAATCAGCACGAACAGAATCCATTGTAGTACCACCATCAATATCAAGAGCTATTGCATAATGGTTTATGACATTGGTATGGCTACGAGAACCGTCTTTTATCATTTCTGCAAAGACTACAGCATCAAATTTTTCCTTTGCTTTCTCATATTCATCTTTATCACACGCATTGAAGGAACCCCAGTTTTCCTTGTTTAAAAAATACTCTACAAGTTCCCCCCATTTATCACTTGCATGACTTGTTCTTGCAATTTTTCTACCTTTTTTAATTGCTTTTTCCTTGACTACTTTATTATCTGATGCATATTTGTTTTCAAAGTGGGTAAGTTTTATTGTTAAATCATGATAAATAGTTTTAGTTATTAAATTACTTTCTTTTTTAAAATTTTTATTGTTCATTCCATGAACTCCCTTGTTAAATGAAGCATCCAGCTTCGGTTTATTGCCAGTAATTAACTACTGGCATTTTACTTTACATCCAAAAATCGCATCTTATTAATAAGATATTGCAATCCTTCACTACGGTTTTTTAAACCTATATTAGATACTATTGAATCTACAAATTTCATCTGCGAATCAGATAATCGCACACCAACTTGATGTATTTTATTTTCTTTCATATTTGTTAGCATTTCCTGAATTAAATTAAACATAAAAAAACCACAATTGCTAATATGGTGTTTATTAAGCAGGATGAAACCGACTTAACTAATATATTTAGTTGATTATTCTTAAAGACATGATTAACTACTCAAATATTAAGAGTAAAGGCTTTTCATTGAGGTTTTAGAGTGCAAGACAGGAACTGCTTTGAATGCGTATATTATAACACATTATTTCAAAGTGTTTCATTTTTTTATGAAGTAACTTATGAAGAAAGCAACTGCGTTAATCTTTAAGGACATTACGATTATAACACAAAAAATCGTATTATTTCATCGAACTTCACAAAAACTTATAATAGAGTAGCCTTTGTTGAACAAACTTTTATCGGCTGGTAGAACAACTATATATGTTCCTGTATGTTCACTTGGAAGATGTGGTTTACTATTCCCTTAAATGCTCTATAAACCACTATACGGTTTTTTACAAAGAATTGATACCGCGTACTACCTGTAGTATTTAAACCTCATAGTGAGCATTCTACGAGGTTTGACATTGAAAGATAATAATCTACTTTCAGTACTTATAAGTCATCTATCTATTAAATCCACTCAATATACTCTTCATTAATTTGAGAACAAAAATCAATGGGCTCATGCCCGACCACTATTCTCATATACTCTTGAATGTCAGTTATACTCTTACCTTTACGTGCTTTCAATGTCCAAAAATCCCCATCAGATTCCACCTCAAATACTAACTGTCCCTTCTCAGAGAATTTATAAACTCTCCATCCATCTCGTTGTTCTATTTCTCCAACCACCTCAATTGTTGAGTTTTTCTTGTGGATTGCAAGAGCATGCTTGATACAATCATCATTGTGATAATGAATGTTAGCCATGACATAACCTTCATTAGCTAATACATCAATGCGTTTAATAACCTTACGCAATTCAAGTTCAAGTTTTGAACGTTCGACAATATTAGCAATATTATGTATATCATCAGAGAACTCAATATTTTCGAAACTTATTGTATCTTTTTTTTCCGCCAATTTGCTTTTAGCACTCTGTAATTTCTCTTCTGCTTGAGACTTTTGATCTAAAATATCAAAACTTGGCATTTTTCCCTGTTGCTTTATTTTTTCAATACCTTTTTTAAAACTTTCTATATACTCCTCTAATTCTACCACTTCGCTTTTCAAAACATCAACATCACTGATAATGCTTTTTACACTATTAAGTACATTGGCTACGTCAATTCCTTTTATATGTCTGAGAATACCTTTTTCGAATGACATGTATGGCATCATCAATGCCTTGCAACCTTTATTATTCCTTGCGTTATCACACTTTATATACGTATAACCTTTAGTACTGCTGGCAGTGAGTGCAGCACCACATAACGAACATTTTAATAAACTATTAAACACTGTTTTTTTCAAGTCGTTACGTACACGACCTATATAGTTATGACTTGATAAACGTCTCTGTACCTCCAGAAACTCCTCTTCACTAACGATTGGTGGGTATATTTTGAACACTTCAGTTGTTGATGTAATAGTGTCATTATCAAAACTTCTTTCATTTCTATTAGAAGTATAGTCACCTTTACACCGCTTATTTCTTAACAAATGGCATATTTTAGTACCATCCCATTTGGTACCATTAATTAATTTTCCAACAGCGTTTAATCGTTGAGCAATAGTAAAGCTACGTATTCCTGAAAGATATAAATCGAAGATCTCTCTTACTATTATATGATTATCATTCAGTACATATTTTCCATCAACTACATCAATCCACTTCGGACAGTTTTTAATCATGTACTGTCCTTTATCTTTCGCCTCTCGACGTCGCCTATCCCAGCCCTTTAGAATACGCTCAGATTTTTTACAAGATTCCTCATAGGCTCGTTCAGCTATCATAGTGGCAAGCGTTAGGCTGTTTGAGTACTTTCTGCCGATGAGCAAATTCTTACTGACATCATGTAATTCGATGTGAGCACGATCCAATTGAGAAATGTACTCAACACATTTGAAAGGGTTTTGGCGAGAAAAGCGATCGAGACTTTCAACGATGAGTACCGAACCTTTCGTGATGTCACCATCATTTACTCGTTTAAAAAATCGCCCTAACCCTGCATTCTCACGTAAATGCTCGGCTTTGAATGCTGAACGCCCTTCATCGATAATTAGCTCGTAGTCTGGATCGAAATCCTGCACTGGGGCATTATCTTCAAAATATTTAATGAGCGATGATTCCTGACGATCCAAGCCATCACCAGTTGTCTGTTGCTCTGAACTAACCCTGATGTATAGGTAACATTTTTTCATGAAAGACAATGACTCAAAAAGTTTGCTTAAGCTCTATGGTATCAAAAATTGTGACACCATCAAGAAAGCGCGCCGCTGGCTGGAAGAGCAGGGTGTGGCTTATCAATTCCATGACTATCGCGCTGACGGGCTGAGTGAACAGCAACTGCGTGGTTTTGTCGAACGCCTTGGCTGGCAACCGTTGCTGAACACTCGCGGCACCACCTGGCGCAAGCTGGACGAAGCACAACGCACTGCCTGCGATAATGCTGATGCCGCCATCGCCCTGATGCTGGAGCAGCCCGCCATTATCAAGCGCCCGCTGTTGGATGACGGCAACGGCCATGCTCTGCTGGGTTTTAGCATCGACAGCTATCAGCAATTTCTCACCGAGGTTAAATCATGATCTGCCCTGTTATTGAACTGGCGCAACAGTTAATCAAGCGCCCTTCCCTCAGCCCGCACGACGAAGGCTGCCAGGAGATCATGATTGCCCGCCTGAAGGCGGCTGGTTTCACCATTGAGCCAATGAACTTTGGCGACACGCAGAATTTCTGGGCCTGGCGCGGCCAAGGTACAACGCTGGCCTTTGCTGGCCACACCGATGTGGTGCCCACCGGTGATGAGAAAAATTGGGCGATCCCCCCCTTTGAACCGACGATCCGCGACGGCATGCTCTATGGGCGCGGCGCAGCGGATATGAAAGGCTCATTAGCCGCAATGGTGGTGGCTGCTGAACGTTTTGTGGCAGCACACCCGGATCATCAAGGCCGCTTGGCATTCCTGATCACCTCCGACGAAGAAGCCAGCGCCACACATGGCACCGTGAAAGTGGTGGAAGCCCTGAAGGCACGCAACGAGCGCCTCGATTATTGTCTGGTAGGTGAGCCTTCCAGTACCGAGCGCGTGGGTGACGTGGTAAAAAACGGCCGTCGTGGGTCGATCACCGCCAATCTGCACATTCACGGCATTCAGGGGCACGTCGCTTATCCGCATTTGGCAGACAACCCGGTTCACCGCGCGATGCCAGCGTTAAACGAGCTGGTGGCGATCGAATGGGATCAGGGCAACGAATTTTTCCCACCGACCAGTATGCAGATCGCCAACGTGCAGGCAGGCACCGGTAGCAACAACGTGATCCCTGGTGACATGTTCGTGCAGTTCAACTTCCGTTTCAGTACCGAACTGACCGACGCCATCATTAAACAGCGCGTGCAGGAACTGCTGGATCGCCATCAGTTGAATTACACCCTCGACTGGTGGCTGTCTGGTCAGCCATTCCTGACCGCACGCGGGGCGCTGGTGGATGCGGTGGTCAATGCCGTGCAGCACTACTCCGAGATGACACCGCAGTTGCTGACCACCGGTGGCACCTCTGATGGCCGCTTTATCGCCCAAATGGGCGCTCAGGTGGTTGAACTGGGCCCGGTGAATGCCACCATCCACAAAGTCAACGAATGCGTCCATGCCGCCGATTTGCAGTTACTGAGCCGCATGTATCAACGTATTATGGAGCAGTTGGTCGCATGATCACGCCAGACATGCTGACCGGGCGCTCGACGGAACACTTGGCCGTGCTGAGCGGCAACCACCGCTTGCAACCCGCAGCGGTGGAGGCTTTCCTCGTTATGCAGCAGGCCGCCAAAGCGGCGGGGTTTGATCTGCAACCGGCCAGTACCTTCCGTGATTTCGATCGGCAGTTGACGATCTGGAACGGTAAGTTCTGCGGCGAGCGGCCAGTCTTGGACAAGGACAGCCAGCCGATCGACATCACGCCGCTGTCTGCTGCCGAACGCTGCGAAGCTATCCTGCGTTGGTCCGCATTACCCGGTGCCAGCCGTCATCACTGGGGCAGCGATCTGGATATTTACGATCCATCACTGCTGCCAGCCGGGGCTAAATTACAGTTGGAACCCTGGGAATATCTGGAGGGGGGCTATTTTTATCCGCTGAATCAGTGGATAACTGAGCATATGGCCGATTTCGGTTTTTACCGCCCATTTACCGCAGACCAGGGTGGCGTTGCGGTAGAACCCTGGCATCTTAGCTACCGCCCTTTGGCACAGGAGGCCGAACAGTTACTGACCCCTGCGCTGCTGCTCGCATCCTGGCAGGATAAAGACGTTGCCGGTGCGCAATGGCTTGCTCGCCATTTGCCAGCCATATTCTCGCGTTTTATACAGGTTGAAAGGAAGTAAGCATGCATTGGTTAGCGGACTACTGGTGGGTAATTCTGGTGATACTGGTAGGCATGGTGCTTAACGGGATCAAAGAGTTACGCCGTCTGGACCATAAAAAATTCCTGGCCAACAAACCCGAGTTGCCACCGCATCGCGATAACAACGCCGAGTGGGACGATGAAGAGGATTGGCCGAAGAAGAAATAACATCAGGGCGCAGCGCTTGGCGCCCTGAACCTTATTTAAACGCGATCAAATCCCCGCGTTTGCCAAACATCGCCTCTTCCCAATAGCGCTGCGGCACATAGTAATGCAAGCGTTCCAACGCCAGGTTCATCATGCCCTGATTGATGGCATGCCCGACCCCTTCTTCCACGTCCAGCGTAAAATCACAGCCAACAGCCTGCAACTGTGCCGCCGCCGCGCGCGCATGTTCTACCGCAATCACGGCATCTGTCTCGCCGTGGATCAAGTGCACCACGCTTTCGCCAAAGTTCGTTTCCGGCAACTGGGCAAAACGGCCGCTGAACGCTACTACGCGCCCGGCCAGTTTAGGTTCTGCTTTCAACGCTTCCAATGCCATGATCGAACCTTGCGAGAAACCGACCAACGCGGTTCCCGCATAGCTCACCCCGCTTTGCTGCTGCCAGTAACGCACGGTTTCGACAAACTTCGGCATCACTTCAGCAATACGTTCTGCGCGGTTTGCTTCCGTCACCGCCTGCACCGAAAACCATTGGCGACCATTGCCTTGACCGAAGGCGAACGGCCCGCCAATGCTCACCACCAGCGCCTGCGGAAAATCTTTGGCAAAGTAACTGCCGATCTCCCCCATCGCGACCGGGTTATCGCCCACGCCATGAAACAGCAGGATCAATTGCTCAGCCGGCGTTGCAGGGCTTTGCACTACAAAGTGTTCGTGTTTCATGGGGGAACTCCTCAGGTTAAATAGTGATCCGAACTGCCAATGACTATATACACGTCATACTTCAAGTTGCATGGGTGTTGGCTGCGTCCGTTCGCACCAGTCACATAGTTGTCTATGCTCCTGGCGACTCTCGGACTTGCCGCCTACACGCAACTCGAATTATTTAGTGTATACACCGCTGGGAGGTCGGGAAAATCGGGTTTTATTGAACAACTCTTTCCATTTATTGCAATGACTGGGACCACTGCTGCCAATGGCAGCAACGCTGGCTATCCCACTGTTCAAGCGCCTGAGCGACCTCTTGCCGCCAGTGGCGCAACAGCGCTTTCTGGCCGCTCAAACCATACTCAGCCACGCATTGCACCACGCTCTGCTGCTGTTGCAGATGGCTGCGCAGAGCGGCCATTGGGGATACGGTGTTCAATAACAGGCGTTGCAGCGCCCCCAGGCTGGCTTCCAATGGCCGATGGGCAAAGGCAAAGCCTGCCAGTTCGCGCCAGTCCTCTTCGTTCAGCAACTGATCGCCTTCATCACCCACAATCGCCAGTTGCAGATCGATACGCTGCTGCAACCAGCGCCAGTCGCGAACCAAATGTTGATGCGCCGCATGGCACAGTGCCCGCCCCTGCTCGCTGAGCGGCAGCAGCGCCATGGCGGTATAACAACCGCTGCTGGCTTCCGGCTTACTGCCAATACGCACCAGGGTAAAACCGCAGGATTGCCAGAAACGCCACAGCGGTTCGGTATAACCAAAGCTGACGGAAAGGAAATCCAACTCCTGCGAACGCTGCTTTTGCTGTTCAATTAACCGCTTGGCGATCCCCTGCTGGCGCAGCTCTGGCAACACCGCAATACGGGTAATACGGCGCGAACGCAGCGTTGGAGCCCACCACTGGCCACCGTGTGCCGCCAGAGATTGGGCCACCAGGTTGCCACGTGGCCTTCTGCGGCCCGCCCAGACTTCATGCGCCAGTTCAGCGCTCAAGCCCCCTTCATCCACCAGCCAGAGTGCCCCCACGATCTCGTCCGCCAGCGATGCTGCGCTGAAATGCATACCCGGTGCATCCATCAGTCGGCGCAGATCCAGGGGAGAAGTGCGGTAGTGAGCGCTGCTGAGCAACGCATAGAAACGCCTCAGTTTAAGGGGATCGGCGCACAGCTCGGCTTGTTCAAGCGGGTTGATGCTCAACGCGTGATGGGCCGCTGACCACACCGGCTCCTCGTTAAACAGCAAGGCGTTATCGATGATGCGCTCCAAGGCATCACCCGCCGCCCAGCGGATCGGTTGCTGTAAACTCAGCGGCTGCCACTCTGGCAATGCGGCGCAAAATTTAAGTAAAAAACCACGACCGGTACCTTCATAACCCTGCACCGTAGTGGTCAGCAATACGCGCGGGAAGTCGCTAATCAGCTGTTGCAGCAAAGGGGTGGGGATCGCCGCAGCTTCATCCACCAGTAACCAGCCGACATCACTGACGTTGTGTTCGGCACAGTATTGCAGCAACGCATCAGGTGCCCAGAACTGTGCCTTTCCGCCTGCCCATTCGCTGGCGACCTCGGTTGCCGCACGGCTTGGCCCGGTGATCCAGCAGCTTAGCGGGCTGGCAGCCACCAGCATCCCTGCCAAGGTGGATTTCCCACGGCCACGCGCAGCAGTCAGCACCCAGACGCCGCTTTCCGCTTCCAACAAGCGGGCCAAAATGGCCTGCTGCTCGGCGCTCGGTTCACCCTGCGGCGGTTGCCAGTCTGCGCGCAGCGGCAACCGGGCCAAACACAGCGGATCGCCTTGCCGCCAAAGGGTCACCTCACGGTCTGCCGCAAGCTGTTGCTGCAAATGAGCGATGAAATTGGGTGTCGCGATCGGCTGCTGGCAATCGCTCCAACGCAGGCTGTCGCCATCCGGCTGTTGCCGCCAGTTCGACCAGGCGGGAACCAGTAGCAGCAACCAGCTACCGGCACGCAGCGTGCCGCAGAGTTGAGCCAAAGCCTCTACGTCCAACCCTTGCGTGGCATCAAAAACGGCGTGCAACCGCTCCTGGCCCAGCAGCGTTCTGACTGCGCCGCTGCTTAGAGAGGGTATCTCGGAAGTAGCCTCGCTCCCCACCCACGGCCAGTCACCCGGCAGTTGCGCGGCCAGCTGTTGGGCCTGAATACGGCACCATTGCGGTTCGCCGCTAAGTACCAGCAAACGGCGGATACCCTGCCGCTGCATAAGCTGTTGCATTGCCTGTAACATCAGAAACCATACCTGAAGGGGAATGAATCAACGGGCAGCAAAGGTATTACACTTATTGGGATCGCCGCTGTCGAACCCTTGCTTGAACCAGGTGTAACGCTGCTGCGAAGTGCCATGGGTGAAGCTGTCTGGCACCACCCGCCCCTGGCTCTGTTGCTGTAAGCGATCGTCACCAATCGCCTGCGCTGCGTTCAGCGCCTGCTGCAAGTCACCGGCCTCCAACATGTTCTGCCGTTGCGCATAATGTCCCCACACCCCGGCAAAACAGTCCGCCTGCAATTCCATTTTCACCGAAAGGCGGTTGACATCCACCTGGCTGGCTCCCTGCTGCATCTGGCGGACTTTCCGCTCGATCCCCAGCAGGTTCTGCACATGATGTCCAATCTCATGCGCCACCACGTAGGCCTGCGCAAAGTCACCACCGGCACCCAGTTTGGTCTTCATGTCCTGATAAAAGGATAAGTCGATATACACCGTACCGTCCGCCGGGCAATAGAACGGCCCCATCACCGATTGGCCGGTTCCGCAACCGGTGCGCGTAGCACCGCGATACATCACCAGTTTCGGATCCTGATAACGTTTGCCTGTTTGTTGGAAGATTTCCTGCCAGGTGTCTTCGGTAGAAGCCAGTACCACCGAGGTGAATTTAGCCAGTTCATCATCTTTCGGGCTGATTCTGACGCTTTGCTGTTGCGCTTGCGGCGCCATCTCGCCGCCGTTTAGCAGCGGCGTAAGATCCACACCGTAGTAACCGGCCACCACTACCACCACCAGGACAATGAGGCCGCCCTTACCGCCAATCGGCGGGCGAAAACCACCGCCACCCATGCCTGAAGATTGCCCACGACGATCTTCAACGTTGTCACTTTCCCGACGCCCTTGCCAGCGCATATGTAAACTCCAAAATATAATGGTGTGGGTATGAAGATGATTATAAAGGGTTAGGGGCGCAGGGAATGCAGTAATTTTCTGGAAAGCAAAATAGAACGGGGCATTCCGCAGAAATGCCCCGTATTCAATAATATGGCAGGAATGAGGTTAGTCGAGCTTCACACCGATACGGCGGGCAACTTCCTCATAGGCTTCGATCAGGCCACCCAGGCTCTGGCGGAAACGGTCTTTGTCCATTTTATCCAAGGTGTTTTTGTCCCACAGGCGGCTACCGTCTGGCGAGAACTCATCCCCCAGCACCACTTCACCCTTGAACAGGCCGAACTCCAGTTTGAAGTCCACCAGGATCAAACCGGCGTCGTCGAACAGTTTGCTCAGCACCTCATTGGCCTTGTAGCTCAGCTCACGCATGCGTGCCAAATGCTCTTTGCTCACCCAGCCGAAGGTTTCGCAGTAGGATTCGTTGACCATCGGATCGTGCATGGCGTCGTTCTTCAGGAACAGATCGAACAGCGGCGGATTAAGCGGCAGGCCTTCTTCAATCCCCAAACGCTTGACCAAAGACCCGGCTGCGCGGTTACGGATCACACATTCAACCGGCACCATGTCCAGCTTTTGCACCAGCACTTCGGTGTCTGACAGCAGGCGTTCCATCTGCGTCGGAATACCGGCTTCTTCCAGCTTGCTCATAATGAAATGGTTGAACTTGTTGTTCACCATCCCTTTGCGATCGAACTGCTCAATGCGCTGACCATCCAGTGCTGACGTATCGTTACGGAATTCCAGCACCAGCAGATCAGGATTTTCGGTGGTGTAGACGGTTTTCGCCTTTCCGCGATACAACTCAGCTAGCTTTTGCATCTTACTTACTCCAGTGAGGTTATACCTTTCGGCTGCCAAACTGCGGCGTTATCGCGCTGCGGTTTACAGCCTACCGGGTACAGAATTGACCTAATAAATTCTTTGGCATGCTGGCGACTATTGTGCCAAACCCGCGACGCAAACGATACCGTTTCGGCAAAACAAAAAGGGGCCGTAGCCCCTTGATGATTGATTATTTAACGCTGGTTTTGCTGAAAGCCGCCTGGAATGCCGCCACCAGGGCATCATTCTGCCCCTGAGGCAACGGTTTCCCTTTGGAATCGATAAATTGCAGGCTGGTACGGTTATTCAAATCACCGACCTGCAGTTTGTAATCACCGTTGTTCAATTCTGGATCTTTCACACCCAAGGCATCCCAGTCGCTACTGCTCGGGGATTTATAGGTTACGGCAACGGTGCCCTGCGGACGGCTGCGGTCACCCACTTTCATCCCCAGCTTTTCCAACGCCGCAGGTAGGCGATCCCACACGGCAACGTATGGTGCACGCACGATCAATACCGGCAAGCCAACGTCATCCGCACCACTTTGCACATCCAACGCGCCAATACCGCTTGCTGCGCGGCTACTGGTCAAACTGTCCTGCTTATCCAGACTTTCGACGATGCTGTTCATCATCATGCTGTTATAACGCTGGATCTCGGTAGGATCGGTCACCTCTTCGGTTTTACCCTGTTGGCGCAACCCTAGCGTTTTCACCACCAACGCCTGCTGGTAACCCTGCTTTTGCAGGCTGACCTGATAGCGGCCTTCGTACTGGGTGTCTTCATCCAAACGGTTCCATTTCACCCAATCCGTGGTCAGCGTCTGACTGGCTTCCTGTTGGGAAGCGATAACCATATTTTTCGCCTGCAATGAGCTGACCACACGTGGCCACAGATTCTGGTTCTGCGGGCTGTTTTCCAGCAGCAGCGTGCCGCTGTTACCCGTGTTTTGGCTGCGAGAACCGCTCAGCAGGGCCAGTGGCTGCGACGGTGGCCGGATATCCAGTTGCTTGCCGACAGGGCCTTTTTGCGCACTGGCCGACACTTCAAGATCACCAGATCGCACTGGCAGGCTCATACCGGCCGGCGCGCTCAACGGTTTGAGCGGTGCGGCGTCGAGATAGGACTCATCGCCGCTGACTTGGCGTTTGTAACGTTGATCGGAGGAACATGCCGCCAGCGTCATAACAAGCGCTAACCCTACGACTGTTGCTACCGTCGACTTTTGCAATGAATAAGCCATCAAATCTCCCTAAGAATGATATCCCCATCGTACTTGCAGCGGCAGCCATATGGGTTACACACAACACCCCAACCGCTGGGTTTAACCAACGCCGGGGATGTATGTATGTGCCACATTGCTGCGACTTCAGTGACTTGGGGTTATAGCAAACCGGCGCTTTTCAACGCACGCTCCACCACAGGACGGGCAGCGTCGGTTAACGGCGTCATAGGCAGACGCATCGTATCGGTTGCCATCAATCCCAATGCCTTACAGGCCCATTTCACCGGGATTGGATTGGGTTCTACAAATAAATCCTGATGCAACGGCATCAAGCGCTGATTCAAGCGGCGAGCTTCGGCAAAGTTGCCTTGGGCCGCAAGACGGCAAAGTTCTACCATTTCACGCGCGGCCACGTTGGCCGTGACGGAAATCACCCCATGACCGCCCAGTTGTATGAAATCCAGGCCGCTGGCGTCATCGCCGCTCAGCAGAGTGAAGTTTTCATCATCAACCAGCACTTGGATCTGACTGACACGACTTAAGTTCCCTGTTGCCTCTTTAACGGCAACAATATTCTTGATTTTGGCTAAACGCGCGATCGTCGGCGGCAGCATGTCACAACCGGTACGCGAAGGCACGTTATACAGGATCTGTGGCAGATCGGTGCTTTCAGCAATGGCTTTAAAGTGCTGGTACAGCCCTTCCTGCGTTGGCCGATTGTAGTAAGGCGTTACCGTCAGGCAACCCACTACGCCGGTATTGCCGAAATGCCGCGTGAGCGAGATCGCCTCGCTGGTCGAGTTCGCCCCGGTTCCGGCGATCACCGGAATGCGGCCTGCGGCCAGTTCCAGCGTCTGCAACACCACGTCGACATGCTCGTCATGGGCAAGCGTGGCGGACTCTCCGGTAGTCCCTACGGAAACAATAGCCGCAGTCCCACTGGCTACATGATAATCAATCAGTTTTTTTAGGCTCGCACGATCGACAGCGCCTTTGGCGTCCATCGGCGTAACCAGTGCAACAATACTTCCCGTAAACATTGGCCGTCCCCTCCACAAACAAGTGACTCATGGTACTTTTGACACCTATCCAAAAGCAAGCAAACAACGTGTTGTAAGCGCTTGGCAGGCGGTTTTTTTTATGTTTACCATGGTAATCCCATTGAGCATGACAGGAAGCTGCATTTTGCCTAAGCCAGATGAACACTATCTCGTGATTACCGCACTGGGCGCCGATCGCCCCGGAATCGTCAACACCATCACCCGCCACGTCAGCAGTTGCGGGTGCAATATCGAAGATAGCCGTCTGGCCATGCTGGGTGAAGAATTTACCTTCATCATGCTGCTTTCCGGCAGTTGGAACGCAATTACCCTGATCGAATCCACTTTGCCGCAAAAAGGCGCAGAGCTGGATTTACTGATTGTGATGAAACGCACAAACTCGCACGAAAGGCCGCCAATGCCCGCGGCGGTGTGGGTTCAGGTGGAAGTGAAAGACTCCCCGCACATCATCGAACGTTTTACCGGTCTGTTTGACTCCAGCCAGATGAACATCGCCGAACTGGTGTCACGCACTCAGCCAGCGGAAGGCGATCTGCCGCCACAGCTATACATCCAGATCACGGCGCACAGCTCCGGCAATCAGGATGCATCAAATATCGAACAAGCCTTTCATCGCCTATGTACAGAATTGAATGCGCAAGGCAGTATTAGCGTAGTGAACTATCCACAGCATGATGAGAAAGATGGAGAGTAGTGATGAGCCCATTGAAAGCCGGTGATACAGCGCCAAAATTTAGTTTACTCGACCAGGATGGCGAGGAAATTCATTTGGCCGACTTCCAGGGACAGCGAGTTCTGGTCTATTTTTATCCTAAAGCCATGACGCCGGGTTGCACTGTGCAAGCCTGTGGCCTGCGGGATAACATGGACGAATTGAAACAGGCAGGTGTCGAAGTGCTTGGCATCAGCACCGATAAACCGGAGAAACTGTCACGTTTTGCCGAAAAAGAGTTGCTCAACTTCACATTGCTATCGGATGAGGATCATCAGGTCGCACAGCAGTTTGGCGTCTGGGGTGAAAAAACCTTCATGGGGAAAACCTATGATGGCATCCACCGCATCAGCTTCCTGATCGATGCCAACGGCAAGGTTGAGAAAGTGTTTGATGATTTCAAGACCACCAATCATCACGATATCGTTATCAATTACCTGAAACAGCAATAATCGATTAATCTCAAAGCGCAGCACTCCGCTGCGCTTTGTTTTTCCGCCTTATTTCGCTTCTTCCCCCGCATCCAGCAAGATGTCATCCGGCCAGGCATGAATGACCGCTTTCACCAGCGTCGCCAGTGGAATGGCAAAGAATACGCCCCAGAAGCCCCACAGGCCGCCAAAGATCACCACTGAAAGGATGATCACCAGCGGATGCAGGTTGACCGCCTCAGAGAACAGAATCGGCACCAGCAGGTTGCCATCCAGCCCCTGAACCACCAGATAGGCGATTACCAGCGTCCAGAAATCGGCACCGATGCCCCACTGGAACATCGCTACCACCACCACCGGGATCGTCACCAGCACCGCGCCAATGTAAGGGATCAAAACGGAAAAACCGACCAGCACCGCCAACAGCAGCGAGTAGCGCATATCCAGAATGAAGAACACCAGATAAGTCGTCACGCCAACAATCACCATCTCCAGCACTTTGCCACGGATATAATTGGTGATCTGCTGGTTCATCTCGATCCACACCTGCCCTGCCAGCCCGCGATCGCGGGGCAACACGCGGCGCACCGCGTTAAGCATCTGCTCCTTATCTTTGAGCAGGAAAAATACCATCAATGGCACCAGAATCAGGTAGATCGCCAGAGTCAGCAGCCCAACCAGAGACGCCAGTGAAAACTTGACCACCGATTCCCCCATGCCAGACAGCCTGCTGCGCAGGTTTTCTGCCATCATGTCGATGATGCCCGCATCCACCAATGCCGGATAACGCTTGGGCAGGGTGGTCGCATAGTTATAGAACTGGTTGAGCATGCCCGGTAAATCGGTCATCAGATTGATACCCTGTTTCCAGGCCGTTGGGGCAACGACAAATGCCAGTAGCAGAGTAATGCCACCAAACACAATCAGCACCATGCTTGCCGCCCAGGTGCGTGACCAGCCCAGGCGTTGCAGGCGTGCGGTCGGCCACTCCAGTAAATAAGCCAGGACAATTGCCACCAATAACGGGGCTAAAATACCGTGCAGAAAATAGAGAATGCAGAACCCGGCAACCAGAATCACCAGCAGCGCGATGGCTTGCGGATCGGTAAAACGGCGGCGGTACCACTGTAACAACATCTCCAACATCAGAGGTTACTCCTTAATTCCGTCAATGAGAGTGTGCCTCCGCCTTTCCCTGTGCGGCCCAGCAGGCATAACATTGTTATTTGTTTTAACACAATTTTAGCCCGATTATCGCCGGGCAAACGTTTCATTGCGAGCGGTGGCTGGCTATGATGAAAGGGTGTTAGCCCCTTCAGACGCACGCTGCACAAAAAGTGCATTTCTGTGAGCCAATGCACCTTCGCGCTGATTGTACTGGAGAGTCTGGCATGCAAGAAGAACTCTTACGCGATGCTGACGTCTTAATACCGTCATACTTCAAGTAGCAGGTGTGTTGACTACGCTCGCTCACCCCAGTCACAGAGTTGTCTATGCTCCTGGGGATTCACGCGCTTGTTGCCTTCCTGCTACTCGAATTATTTAGGGTATAGTTGATGACTTTGATTTAAGGGAAACGCCTGACTATGACCACCCGGTTAACTAAAACAGCGTTAGCAGTACTGTTGTTCGGCACACTTTGCGCCTCTGCACTGACGCCGGTAAATGCGGACACACAGGACCAACTGCCAGATATGGGGACCACCGCGGGCGGCACCTTGAGTATCGGCCAGGAATTGGTGATGGGTGATTTTTACGTGCGGCAGCTGCGCGCCAGTGCCCCTTTGATTAACGACCCATTATTGACCCAGTATATCAACCAGTTGGGTAACCGATTGGTAGCGAATGCCTATTCGGTAAAAACGCCGTTCCACTTTTTTCTAGTGCGTAACGACGAAATAAACGCCTTTGCTTTCTTCGGTGGCAACGTGGTACTGCACTCGGCACTGTTCCGCGAAACCGACAACGAAAGCCAGCTAGCTTCGGTGTTGGCACACGAAATCTCTCACGTCACCCAGCGCCATCTGGCTCGTGCCATGGAAGATCAACAGCGTAATGCCCCGCTCACCTGGGTCGGGGCGCTGGGCTCGGTCCTGCTGGCTATGGCTAACCCGACCATGGGGATGGCGGCGCTGAGCGGCACGCTGGCCGGTGCTCAGCAAGGGGTGATCAGTTTCACCCAGGCTAATGAACAGGAAGCCGACCGCATCGGCATTCAGGTGTTGCAGCGTTCCGGGTTCGATCCGGAAGCCATGCCGGATTTTCTGCAAAAACTGTCGGATCAATCGCGTTACGCGTCTAAACCACCAGAAATGCTGCTGACGCACCCGCTGCCGGACAGCCGCCTTTCCGACGCCCGCAACCGTGCCAACCAGATGCCGCGCCTGATCGTTCAATCCAGCCAGGAGTATCTGCTGGCCAGAGTCCGTACCCTCGGTATGTACAGTTCGGAAGGCTATGGCCTGACCGAAGAGGTGCTGAATCACTACAGCAATGGCAACGTGCGGGAACAACTGGCGGCAAAATATGGCCGGGCGATCCTGTTCTACGAAGCGAAGAAATACGATGAAGCCCGCAATACCATTCAGCCGTTGCTGACGCAGGATCCAAAAAACGTCTGGTTGCTGGATCTGATGACCGATATCGATCTTGCCCAGCAGAAAGCACCACAGGCCATCGCTCGCCTACAGGCCGTTAATGCTGAGCAAAGCAAAAATCCTGTGTTGCTGCTCAACCTGGCAAACGCCTACGTTGAGGGGAATCAACCGGCGCAGGCGTCAAAAATCCTTAACCGCTTTACCTTTGCCCACCCGAATGACCCGAACGGATGGGACTTGCTGGCGCAGGCCAGTGCCGCCCAAGGATTACGTGATGAAGAGCTTTCAGCCCGTGCAGAGAGCCTGGCGCTCGCAGGCCGTTTGGATCAGGCGATCGGTTTGCTCAGCAATGCCAGCTCTTTGCAAAAACTCGGTAGCCTGAAACAGGCACGTTATGATGCGCGTATCGATCAGTTACGCCAGTTGCAAAAGAGCTTCAGCAAGTTCCAGCGCAGCTAATTTGACCAAGGAATGATTGCAATGAAAAATGTCACTCTCTACCACAATCCGCGCTGCTCAAAGAGCCGCGAAACGCTGGCACTGCTGGAGCAGCAGGGCATTACCCCCAAGGTAGTGCTGTATCTGGAAACCCCGCCATCGGTAGATGAACTGAAAAAGCTGCTGAAAGAACTGGGTTTCAGTTCCGCACGTGAACTGATGCGGCAGAAAGAGGATCTGTACAAAGAATTGAAATTGGCAGATGAAAGCCTGAGCGAAGAGCAACTGTTACAAGCGATGGTGACCAACCCGAAACTGATCGAACGGCCAATCGTGGTAAAAGGCGGCCAGGCACGCATTGGCCGACCACCGGAGCAAGTGCTGGAGATCCTCTGATTCTGCGGGCCCTTACAAACCGAGAATATCTTTCACAAACGGAATGGTCAGCTTGCGTTGCGCGGTGATCGACGCGCGATCGAGCTGATCCAGCGTCATAAACAGCGTGCGCATTTCACGATCCAGGCGCTTGAGCAGGAACCGGCCCACGTCTTCCGGCAGTTCAAAACCACGCAGTTTGGCGCGCAATTGCAGTGCCAGCAGTTTCTCTTCATCAGAAAGCGGTTGCAGCTTGTAGATCTGCCCCCAATCCAGACGGGAGGCCAGATCCGGCAAATGCAAATTCAACTGGCGCGGTGGACGATCGCCGGTAATAAACAAACGCGTACGCCCGGTTTCCTGAATGCGGTTATAGAGATTAAAAATCGCCATCTCCCACTCTTCGTCACCGGCAATACATTCGATATTATCGATGCACACCAACGCCAGTTGCTCCATGCCATCCAACACTTCCGGCACGAAATAAGCCCGTTTGTCCAATGGTACATAGCCGACGGCTTCGTCACGCTGCGAAAGTTCAGCGCAGGCCGCATGCAGCAAATGGCTGCGCCCACCGCCCTCGCGTGACCAGAAATAGATGTAACTACCATGTTCCTGACGGATTGCAGACTGGATCGCGGCGAATAGGGATGGGTTCTCACCCGGATAAAAACTGGCAAAAGTTTCATCATCGGGAAGATAAAGTGGCAGTGAAAGCTGTGCCGGCGTATTCAGGGAAGCACCTCAACCAAAACTGGCAGGAAAACAGAGCAAGTCTATCACAAAAAGCGCGAACTGTTGAACCGGCAGGTTTTTATGCCGCAATAGTGAGCAGAGATGGCGATCATGCTGCATCACTGCTATACCCAAAGCACTTGGCTTCGCTCACTCTAGACGGTGCCCTTCAGATTCTGGCAAGGATAATAAACAATGAAATCATGGAACAAAGTATTGCTGGCTTCAATTATTGGCTTGCTGTTGGCCGGTTGCGATGACGCCTCCAAGGCCAATTCTGCCCCGGAAAAAACCAGCGCAACGCAGATGCAAGAAGGCTCAGCGGCTGAAGAAAGCAAAAACAGCACGGATGAGCAACCGCAGGAAACCGACGGTGCCAATGAGCCGGTAGAGAAACCGGTCAGCCCCTAAACGCCAACAGGGCGGATAAATCCGCCCTGTCCAATCCACAACGCAACGTTAAGCGTTATTTGTGATCGCGCCGTTCTTCCGGCACGTCAATCACGTCTTCTTCTCGGCGATACAGGCTGATCACCTTGAACAGCAGGCTCAGGCCGATACCGACGATGGTCGCCAGCGCCATGCCCTTCAGCTCTGCCGCGCCGATATGCAGTTTGGCCCCGCTCACCCCGATAATCAGGATCACCGAGGTCAGGATCAGGTTCTGTGCCTTGTTGTAATCCACTTTAGATTCAATCAAGACACGGATGCCCGAAGCACCGATTACGCCATAAAGCAGCAGGGAAACACCGCCCATCACCGGTACCGGCACCGCCTGGATCGCCGCCGCCAGCTTACCCACGCAGGAAAGCAGGATCGCCAGAATCGCCGCACCGCCAATCACCCAGGTGCTATACACCTTGGTAATCGCCATCACGCCGATGTTCTCACCATAGGTGGTATTCGGCGTTGAGCCGAAGAAGCCGGAGATCACCGTTGAGATACCGTTGGCAAACATTGAGCGATGCAAACCCGGATCGCGCAGCAGGTCTTTTTTGACGATATTAGCCGTCACCACCAGGTGACCAACGTGTTCGGCAATCACCACCAATGCCGCAGGCAAAATGGTGAAGATAGCAAACCATTCAAAACGCGGCGTATAGAAGGTTGGCAGCGCAAACCATGGCGCATTGATGATCGGAGACAGATCCACCACGCCCATAACGAACGACAGCGCATAGCCCACCAACACCCCGATCAGGATCGGAATGATGGCCAGGAAACCACGGAACAGCACCGAACCGAGCACGGTCACACCCAGAGTCACCAGGGAAATCGTAATGGTGGTGGTATCAGCAGAGGTGCCTTCGGCAGGCAGCAGCCCGGCCATATTGGCTGCCACGCCCGCCAGTTCCAAACCGATCACCGCCACGATGGCCCCCATTGCCGCTGGCGGGAAGATCACATCCAGCCAGCCGGTTCCGGCTTTTTTCACAATCAAGGCCACCAGGCAAAACAGCAGGCCGCACATGATAAAACCGCCGAGCGCCACTTCATAACCCAGCGGCAACAGCAGCAGCACCGGTGAAATAAACGCAAAGCTGGAGCCGAGATACGCCGGGATCTTGCCTTTACAGATAAACAGATACAGCAGCGTCCCAATGCCGTTGAACAGCAGCACCGTCGCCGGGTTGATCTTGAACAGTATCGGCACCAAAACGGTCGCACCAAACATGGCGAACAGATGCTGGAAGCTGAGTGGGATGGTCTGGAGTAACGGCGGGCGTTCATTAACGCCGATGGCGCGACGGGTCATGTATTTTTTCCTCTGAACTATTATCAGTTGTGTTGGCTTGATTATGAATGCTCTATGGATTTCAAGTTACAGCTAGGCGGCAAGGGCGATAATCCCCAGGAGCTTATGTTTAATAAGTGACTGGGGTTAGCGCCCGCAGCCAACAACGCTGTAGCTTGAAAGACGACGAGCATAAAAAAGCCGACTCTCTGGTCGGCTCGACGTTATTTTGTACCAAATATCTTATCGCCCGCATCACCCAGGCCAGGCACGATGTAGCCCTTCTCATTGAGGCACTGATCGATGGAAGCGGTATACAATTCAACATCCGGGTGCGCTTTCTCCAGCGCTTTGATCCCCTCTGGCGCAGCAACCAGCACCAGCACCTTGATGCTGGTACAACCCGCCTTTTTCAGCAGATCGATAGTCGCAATCATCGAACCACCGGTCGCCAGCATCGGATCAACCACCAGCGCCATACGCTCTGAAATGTTGGAGACCAGTTTCTGGAAATAAGGCACCGGCTCCAGGGTTTCTTCATCACGGTACACGCCCACTACGCTGATACGCGCACTCGGTACGTGCTCAAGCACCCCTTCCATCATGCCAAGCCCGGCACGCAGGATCGGCACCACGGTAATTTTTTTCCCTTTAATCTGCTCTACTTCAACTGGCCCGCACCAGCCTTCGATGGTCACTTTTTCAGTCACCAGATCGGCGGTCGCTTCATAGGTCAACAAACTCCCCACTTCAGAAGCCAGTTCACGAAAACGTTTGGTGCTGATGTCATGCTCGCGCATCAGACCAAGTTTGTGTTTAACCAGCGGGTGTTTCACCTCAACGATCTTCATCATTATTCTCCTATTAAGGCGGTTGACGGCCAAAAAAATCGCGGGATTATACCGCCTTTTCCCGCGTGCGCCACTACCAATAGCCGTATCGAGATCAACAAAAGATTGATAATTATTATATACCCAATAAACCTCGGGCAACGGTTTAGGGTAAGTGCATGAATCCGCAAACGCTGGTATGCCGCAGCGCCCAAGGCAACGGAAAGATGAAACGAAAAGTGGAAGCAGGCCGATAAGGCTCTCGCAAACGTTTGCTTGCGCTGTTAGAATTGCCGCGCCTTGTTCCGGAACCAACACCGGACGCACAGTTTTCAAACCGCAAACCGTCGTGGGGATCGCGCAGTGACCGACAAAACCTCTCTCAGCTATAAAGACGCAGGTGTCGATATCGATGCTGGCAACGCATTGGTAGACCGCATCAAAGGTGTAGTTAAACAGACCCGCCGCCCGGAAGTGATGGGTGGTCTGGGCGGGTTTGGCGCCCTGTGTGCGTTGCCGCAGAAATACCGCGAACCGATACTGGTTTCGGGTACCGACGGCGTGGGCACCAAGCTGCGTCTGGCGATGGACCTGAAACGCCACGACACCATCGGTATCGATCTGGTTGCAATGTGTGTGAACGACCTGGTGGTTCAGGGTGCTGAACCGCTGTTCTTCCTGGATTATTACGCCACCGGCAAACTGGACGTCGACACCGCGGCCAGCGTGATCACCGGCATCGCCGAAGGCTGTAAACAGTCTGGCTGTGCGCTGGTGGGTGGCGAAACCGCCGAAATGCCGGGCATGTACCACGGTGAGGATTATGACGTCGCCGGTTTCTGCGTCGGCGTGGTCGAAAAATCCGAGATTATCGACGGCAGCAAAGTGCAGCCGGGTGATGCGTTGATCGCATTAGGCGCTTCCGGCCCGCACTCCAACGGTTATTCGCTGGTGCGCAAGATCCTCGAAGTCAGCAATACCGATCCTACTCAAACCACGTTGGAAGGCCAATCACTGGCGGATCACCTGCTGGCACCGACCAAGATTTATGTCAAATCGGTGCTGGAGCTGATTGCCAAGGTTGAGGTTCACGCCATTGCTCACCTGACCGGCGGCGGCTTCTGGGAAAACATCCCACGCGTGCTGCCAGAAGGCATGCAGGCGGTGATTGATGAATCAAGCTGGCAGTGGCCGGCAATCTTCAGTTGGTTGCAGCAGGCAGGTAACGTCAGCCGCCATGAGATGTACCGCACCTTTAACTGTGGCGTAGGTATGGTGATTGCGCTGCCGGAAGACGCGGTTGAAGAAGCTATCGCTTTGTTGACCGCCGCCGGTGAAAAAGCCTGGAAGATCGGTAAACTGACCGCTTCTTCTGACGAACAACAAGTGATTATTCAGTGATGAAAAAGATTGTGGTGTTGGTCTCCGGCCAGGGGGGGAATCTCCAGGCGTTGATTGATGCCTGCCAGCAGGGCCGGATTGCCGCCAATATCGTGGCGGTATTCAGCAACAAAGCCCAGGCCTATGGCCTGCAACGCGCCGCAGAAGCCGGGATCGCCGCTCACGCGCTCGATGCCAAAGCCTTTGCCGACCGTGAAGCTTTTGACGCTGCACTGGCTGCAGCCATTGACCAGTATCAACCCGATCTGGTGGTGCTGGCCGGTTATATGCGCATTCTCAGCAACGCCTTTGTCCAGTACTATGCCGGGCGCATGCTGAATATCCATCCTTCACTGCTGCCGAAATATCCCGGCCTGCACACTCACCGGCAAGCGATCGACAATGGCGATAGCGAGCACGGTACTTCGGTGCATTTCGTCACCGAACAGCTCGACGGTGGCCCGGTGATCCTGCAAGCCAAGGTGCCCATTTTCCCCGGCGACGAGGAAAATGAGGTGATCGAACGTGTGCAAACTCAGGAACACCACATTTATCCTCTGGTGGTGAGTTGGTTCGTTGCCGGGCGGCTGGCAATGCGGGATAACGCAGCCTGGCTGGATGGTGAACGCTTGCCAGCGCAAGGATATGCAGCGGACTAGCGCCTGTAATCTGAATGCAGCCTAAACGGTGCCCTGAGTGGCACCGTTTTTTTTCGTCCTAATCCAACACCCGGCGTTATACTTTACGCATATTTATCATGTTGAGGATAGAGTATGCCGAGCACCACCAGCGTCAAATTACGCCCACTGGAACGGGACGATTTGGCGTTCGTTCACCAGATGGATAATAACGCCAGCGTGATGCGCTACTGGTTTGAAGAGCCGTACGAGGCCTTTGTCGAGCTAGCCGATCTGTACGATAAGCACATTCACGATCAGAGCGAGCGACGCTTCATCATCGAACACGAAGGGGCCAAAGTCGGCCTGGTCGAACTGGTGGAGATCGATCACATCCACCGCCGTGCCGAATTCCAAATCATTATCGATCCGGCCCATCAGGGCAAAGGCTACGCCAGCACCGCCGCCAAACTGGCGATGGATTATGGTTTTTCCGTGCTGAATCTCTACAAGCTGTATCTGATCGTCGACAAAGAGAACCCAAAAGCGATTCACATTTACAGCAAATTGGGGTTCGAAGTGGAAGGCGAGTTGATCGATGAATTCTTCGTTAACGGCGAGTACCGCACCGTGCTGCGCATGTGTATCTTCCAGCCACAGTATCTGGCGAAGTTCAAAACGCCGCCAGCACCGCTAAAATAATCACCTACCGGGGAGCATACCCCTCCCCGGTGGTCACAAGATCAGACAGTACCCAGATAGTCCATTTTGCCCAGTTCAACCCCCTGATGACGCAGGATGGCGTAAGCCGTGGTCAGATGGAAATAGAAATTGGGGATAGCAAAAGTCAGCAGATATCCTTCCGCGGTGAAGCTGAACTCCCGCGATTTGCTCTGCAATGTGATGGTGCGCCCGTCAGCGTCGGCAAAATCATCCGGCTGGAAACGTTGCAGATAGGCAATGGTTTTCTCGATACGCTGGTGCAACTCGGCAAAGCTCGCCTCGTTGTCCGGCATCGCTGGCACTTCCTGCCCGCTCAGTCTGGCAACGGCACCTTTCGCGGTATCGCTGGTTATCTGCACCTGTCGCAGCAGAGGAAACATATCCGCTGCCAGCCGCGCGTCTAACAGCGTGCTTTCAGCCAACTGTTTTTCTTGCAGAAACTGTTCACCTTTCTTTAATAAAGACGACAGATTCTGCAAACCACGGACGAACTGCGCAGGGGAATGGGCATAAATCGACAATGACATAAAACCTCCTGAGTTTAGCGACGAATTTCCTGCACGAATCTTACGCTTTCCGCCAGCTCAATGTTGCCGAATTGTTTAGCGATTTATGCCAATCAGACAAATAACTATAAAAATCATATTATTATTTGAATTAAAATTGAAAATGCACGTTCTTACAAATTCTGATTAATAAACCGAATGATGATTTAATGGCCATTGTTAGGTATCATTCCCGCCACTACGGATAGCCCCCTATAGAAACAGTGGCTGCGGACAGGCAACACAACTCCCCGCCCTCCGCTGCTAATGGAATTCAACCGGCCTGAAAAACATGCGTAAATACAACTTATTATGGTGTGTATGGGTATTATGGGCATTGCTCATCATGCTTTGGCTGACTGAGATCGGCACCAGTGGCACTTACTTAAACCGAACGCTGCTCACGGCTCTGGTCGTTCTGCTGTTAGTAACTCTTGCGTTTATCTACAAAATCCCAAGGATGAATAAAATGTTGTCATTCAATAAACAGAAAAAATCTATCAGTGAGTCAACTGCACCAGAGGTGATTGACCAACCTGTGGCATCACAGGCGATGATGCAATCTGAATCCACGGCGCAAAATGACGTTGCTGATGCCATCAAACCGATCCGTGCCAAGAAAGACACCTTTGTCTCTAATGGTGCCCAGTTCACTGGCGTTATCGAAGGTGACGGCAACATCATTATCGAAGGCAAGGTGGAAGGGAACATCATCTGTATGCACATGGTGCGCATTGAGAACAGCGGCAATGTGAAAGGCGAAATCCGCGCGCAGCAGATCATGATTAACGGTTCGGTTGAAGGCCGTTGCTACGCCGACTCGCTGTCGATTCAGCCCAAAGGCAGCATGCGCGGCGATATTTTTGCCGACGAAATCTCGATCGAGAAAGGCGGCGTGTTTATCGGCCAATCACAGCTGATGCAGAAGGCGCAGCCTCCGGTTCAGACCAAAGTCACACCGTTGAAAACCGCGCTTAGCTCCGCTGAACCCGAAAACCAGCCAGAACCATCAAACAAGCAAGCCAAATAAAACTGCCATCAACCATACCGGCCAGTGATGTAATCCTCCGTACGGCGCTGGCGCGGTGAGGTGAAAAGACTGTCGGTATGGTTATATTCCACCAATCGTCCCTGGTGGATAAATGCCGTATAGTCCGAAACCCGCGCTGCCTGCTGCATATTGTGCGTCACCAGTACCACGCTGTAGCGCTGTTTCAGGGCGGAAATCAGCTCTTCGATGGTGAGCGTGGAGATCGGATCCAGCGCCGAGGTCGGTTCATCCAGCAACAGCACTTCTGGCTCAATCGCGATCGCGCGAGCAATCACCAGGCGCTGTTGCTGGCCGCTGGACAGACGGAACGCGTTCTCACGCAGGCGATCTTTCACCTCGTGCCACAAAGCCGCCGCCCGCAGGGATCGCTCTACCGCTTCGTCCAGAATCCGCCGCTCACGGATCCCTTGTAGCCGCAGGCCGTAAACCACGTTCTCGTAGATGGATTTCGGGAACGGATTTGGCCGCTGAAACACCATCCCAACGCGCCGCCGCAGTGCAGCCACCTCAACCTGTGGGCCGGAAATGATTTCGCCGTTAAGCCGCAACTCACCCTCGATGCGGCAATCGTCTACCAGATCATTCATGCGGTTAAAACAGCGCAACAGCGTTGATTTCCCACAGCCGGAAGGCCCAATCAGCGCCGTGACGCGGTGTTTCGGAATACGCAGAGAAACATCGTGTAGCACCTGCTTGGCACCGTAAAACAGATTCAGGCCGTTGACCGCCAGTGCGGTATCCTCATCCGCAAGATGTTGAACATCCAGCCGCGGTAAGCTGTCTGGCATCATCAAACCCATTGTGCATTCCCCAAAGCGTCGCCCTCTTTCACTCTGCGGCAACAGATTATTGTGACCATGTTTTATACCGCTCCCTCAGCGAGTGGCGAATCCCCATCGCCGCCAGATTAAGCCCCACCACAATTAATACCAGCAGCAACGCCGTCGCGAACACCAACGGCCTCGCCGCCTCTACGCTGGGGCTCTGAAATGCCATATCGTAGATCTGGAAGCTGAGGTGCATGAATTTCCGCTCCAAATGCAGATACGGGAAAATATCATCCACCGGCAACACCGGCACCGACTTCACCACGCCCACCAGCATCAACGGCGCCGTTTCCCCTGCGGCACGCGCCACGGCCAGGATCAAGCCGGTCATCATCGCCGGTGCCGCCATCGGCAACACGATGTGCCACAGCGTTTCCGCACGGGTCGCGCCCAGTGCTAGCGATCCCTGACGCAGCGTGGCGGGAATACGTGACAGTCCTTCTTCGGTGGCCACGATCACCACCGGCAACGTCAGCAGCGCCAACGTCAACGCCGCCCACAGCACGCCGGGCGTGCCAAACGTCGGATTCGGCAGCGATGCTGGGTAAAACAGCTGGTCGAGGGTGCCGCCGATCATATACACGAAAAAGCCAAGACCAAATACGCCGTAAACGATCGAGGGAACACCGGCCAGGTTGACCACGGAAATACGAATCAGGCGTGTCAGAAGATTATTACCCGCATATTCATGCAGATAGAGCGCAGCAATGACGCCAAACGGCATCACCACGATCGACATCAGGATCACCATCAGCACGGTGCCAAAAATCGCCGGGAACACACCCCCTTCGGTGTTGGCCTCACGCGGGCTGTCGGTGAGAAATTTTTGTACCTGATCGGCCCAGTGCGCCAGTTTCTGCCCGCTGCCCATCGCGTTCGGATACCAGGCATCACGCACCTGGCTCAGCGGAATGGTGTGAATTTGCCCGTGCATATCGCGTAACAATAGGGCTGAACGCTCCAGATCGCGGTTCAGCCCCTGCAACTTGTCGGCCAGTTGCCGATACTGGCGCTGCAATTCCAGCCTTTCAGCACGGATCGATGCCTGTAAACGTTCATCCAGTTGCTGATCATGCAGCAGGCTTTTTTCGCGCAGGCGCAGACTTTCAAATTGCTGGTTGATACGCGCCATGTCGCGGAACTGAATCTCGTGCGCCTGACGGGAAAGCGCGGCAATCTGCGGCAAGCGCTGTTGCAATGCCTGGCCGAGATCGCGCCCGGTCAACGGTTGGCCGTCCTCCAGCATCCCGGCCAGATAGCCGTAGGCAGTACCATTGGTATTGCGTTCCAGCACCAGCACATCAGGCGGTGTGGTTTGCAGGCGCACATCACTAGCCAGCAGGGTACGGAAATCCTGCCCTTCAATTTCACGATTGCCCACCTTGATCAGATAACGGGTGACGCTTGGCGCCTCTCCCGCAGGCAGCACAATGCCGGAGTCCTGCAATTGGCGGCGCGAGAGCGTCTGTTGCTGATAAAGCTCACCGATTACCGTCACCGATCCTGCGGCGGTTTGGTTCAATTCGAACTGGTAAACCGGGCTGGGCCAGAAATAGCGCATCCCCTGCCCGGCCAGCAGCAGCAAAATGCCGATCAATGCCAACAGACTGACCGCCACCGATGCGGCCGTCAGCCAAATCCAGGGGGAGCCGCTGCTAATCCACTTTCTCATGGCGTCTCCTGATTCAGCGTATAACGCTCACGCAGGCGTAAACGCACGGCTTCGGCCAAGGTATTAAACATAAAGGTAAAGATGAACAGCACCAGTGCGGTCAGGAACAGCACGCGGTAATGGCTGCTGCCAACCACCGCCTCTGGCATTTCAATGGCGATATTGGCGGCCAGAGCGCGCAAGCCCTGGAACAGGCTGCCATCGATGATCGGCGTATTGCCGGTGGCCATCAGTACGATCATGGTTTCCCCCACCGCACGGCCAAAACCAATCATCAAGGCGGAAAATATTCCGGCGCTGGCAGAAGGTAATACCACGCCAACCACGGTTTGCCACTGGGTGGCTCCCAATGCCAGCGAGCCCCGGCTGAGCGCAGTGGGTACGCTGAACAGGGCGTCTTCCGCCAGCGAGAAAATAATCGGCACCAAGGCAAACCCCATCGCCACACCGACTACCAACGCATTACGCTGATCGTAACCCTCGCCCAGCCGGTAATGCAGCGGTTCACCGAACAGTTGCAACTCCAGCCATGGTCCAGCGGCAAACGCCAACCAAACGGTCAACAGCACCAGCGGCAGCAACAGCAGTAAATCCATCCCCGGAACCAAGCGGCCCGGGGCAAACTGGTTTACCAGCCAACCGCACAGCAGCACCACTATTGCCAGCAAAAACGGCAAAGCCAGTATCGCCAGCAGATAATTCTCCAGCAGCGGTGCCAACCAGATACCGGCCACCAGCCCAATCACCACCGTCGGCAACGCGCCCATCACTTCCACCGCGGGTTTCACCACGCGCCGTAACCCGGCCGACATAAAGCAGGCGGTATAAATCGCCCCGGCCAAGGCCAGCGGCACGGCAAACAGCATGGAATAACCTGCCGCCTTGAAGGTGCCGAAGATTACCGGCATCAGGCTGAACTTGGCCTGATAGCTATCCTCCCCCGAGGTGGACTGCCAAACGTAAGCAGGCTCAGGGTAATTTTCATACCACACCCGCTGCCACAGCGAGCGCCAGGTGACATCAGGATAAGGGTTATCCACGGCGTAATGTTGCCAACCCTGGACCGTTTCAAGCAGCAGGCCATCACCACGCGGCGCGAATGCCATCTGCTGCACATCGCCGGGCAAGATGGTATTCAACAACGGCTGCGGCTGAATGCTGGAAAACAGCGCAAAAGCGCCACCCGGCTGCCATGCGGCAAACACCCGGCGATAGGGCTCAGTAACCAGCAGTTCATTGGGCAACGCACGGTGTTCAAATTGCTGTATCGGCGTCAGTTGACGCTGCTGACCCTTTTCCACCTCGAACCACTCACGCAAGCTGCCGTCCCCTGCGCGGATCAACAGGGCGTGGCCACCGGGTAACAGCGTCAGATCATAAGGCAGGTGTTCGCCAAGAGTTAACGTCTCGCGCAACGATAGCTGCGTTCCTTCAACCTGATAACGGGCCAGCTGATTCCCGCTTAGTAAATAGAGTTGGCGGCCATCCGGCGTCAACAGCAGTTGCTGCGCGGCAGCATTCAGTTGCAGTTGCGTCAGTTGTACGGGCGCTGAAGCGTTGAAACGGCCAAACAATAAGCGATGATCGTCGGTGACTGCCGCCAGCAGGGTGGTTCCCCCGCGCGCTTCGGCCAGCGCCAGCAGCGCCAACGGTTGCCCTTGCGGATCGAATGCCACAGGTTGCTGCCCCAACGGGAAACGCCATTGCGGTTCGCCACCGCCTGTAGGAGCAAAATCAGCCTGGACCACCGTCAAACGGCCATCGGCCTGAGCCAAGGCAAACAGATCGCGCTCACCTACCCCCCGCGCCAATAATACCGGTTTACTCAGCAGGGTTTGTTGCGCTAACGCTTGCCCAGCGCGGGTATCACCTTGCGCCACTAATTGATAAAAACGGCCTTCGCCCTGTTGGTCAATGCGGTAACCGATGCGCTGCTGCACATCCATACCAATCACCCAGGCAGGGGATGCGTTGACGATCGGCAACGGGCGTGCCGCCCCGATGGAAACCGGTTTGAACAGCGGCAATACCGAGAGCAGCAGATAGACAAAAATCAGCATCAGCGTCATCAGCACCAGCAATCCGGTAGCGGTGACAGCGCCCTGCACGCCACGATCGACGAGTGCCCGCAAACGATCGCGAGGATGTTGATGTACCCTTGTTTGTGCCATGTCTCTCGCTGTCGGCTCCGTTTGCTGGCTTGCACCCTAAGATAACCGGGCATCTTATGTCAGTTTTGTGACGTTTGCATGACAAAAATGCCGGGCGTTATCTCTTCGCATGGCCGAGCTGATTGTCTTCCGCTTCCGTATAAAATGGGGGCGATAAGCCCGTAGATATGTTGGACATTCCAGCGGTTCTCTCGCAATAATGAATAAGACACTGGGCGGTGTCTCGAGTCCTTTTCTAAAATTGAACTGGAGTGGCAATGGGTCAGGAAAAGCTCTACATCGACAAAGAATTAAGCTGGTTATCCTTTAATGAACGCGTATTGCAGGAAGCCGCAGATAAGAGCAATCCCCTGATTGAGCGCATGCGGTTTCTAGGCATTTACTCCAATAACCTTGATGAGTTTTACAAAGTCCGCTTTGCCGAACTGAAACGGCGCATCTTAATCAGCGAAGAACAGGGTTCGGGCGGTATGCCGCGCCATTTGCTGAAAAAAATTCAGGCCAAGGTGTTAAAAACCGATCAGGAATTCGACAGCCTGTACAACGATCTGCTGCTGGAAATGGCGCGCAATCAAATCTTCCTGATCAACGAACGCCAGGTATCTGAAAACCAGCAAATCTGGCTGCGGCAATATTTTAAACAGCACCTGCGGCCTCACATCACGCCGATCCTGATCAATCACGACACCAATCTGGTGCAGTTCCTGAAAGATGATTACACCTATCTGGCGGTGGAGATTATCCGCGGCACGCGCATCGATTATGCGCTGCTGGAGATCCCGTCCGACAAGGTGCCACGCTTCGTCAACCTGCCGCCGGAAGCACCGCGCCGCCGCAAACCGATGATCCTGCTGGACAATATTCTGCGTTACTGCCTGGACGATATCTTCAAAGGTTTCTTCGATTACGACACCCTCAACGCCTATTCGATGAAAATGACGCGCGATGCGGAATACGATCTGGTCACCGAGATGGAATCCAGCCTGCTGGAACTGATGTCGTCGAGCTTGAAACAGCGCCTGACCGCCGAACCGGTGCGCTTCGTTTATCAGCGTGATATGCCGAATGAGATGGTGGAATTACTGCGCAACAAGCTGGGGATTTCCAACTACGATTCGGTGATCGCAGGTGGTCGTTACCACAATTTCAAAGACTTCATCAGTTTCCCTAACGTCGGCAAAGCCAATCTGGTCAACCGTCCGTTGCCGCGCCTGCGCCATATCTGGTTTGATAAATTCCGCAACGGCTTCGACGCCATCCGCGAACAAGACGTGTTGCTGTACTACCCGTACCACACCTTTGAACATGTGCTCGAACTGCTGCGCCAGGCGTCGTTCGACCCTAGCGTGCTGGCGATCAAAATCAACATTTATCGGGTGGCAAAAGATTCGCGCATTATTGAGTCGATGATCCATGCGGCGCACAACGGCAAAAAAGTCACCGTGGTGGTCGAATTGCAGGCACGCTTTGACGAAGAAGCCAACATCCATTGGGCTAAGCGACTGACAGAAGCCGGAGTGCACGTCATCTTCTCTGCGCCGGGGCTGAAAATCCACGCCAAACTGTTCCTGATCTCACGCCGTGAAGGCGATGACATTGTGCGCTATGCTCATATAGGCACCGGTAACTTTAACGAGAAAACCGCCCGCATTTATACCGACTACTCGCTGCTGACCGCCGACTCACGTATCACCAACGAAGTTCGCCGGGTCTTCAACTTCATTGAAAACCCATACCGGCCGGTCACTTTCGACAATCTGATGGTGTCACCGCAGAACTCCCGCCGGATGCTGTATGAACTGATCGATCGCGAAATCGTCAACGCCCAAGCCGGTGAAAACGCCGGTATTATGTTGAAAGTGAATAATTTGGTGGATAAGGGGCTGGTGGATCGGTTATATACCGCTGCCGCAGCCGGAGTAAAGATCCGCCTGTTGGTACGCGGCATGTGTTCGTTGATCCCCAACCTGCCGGGGATCAGTGACAATATCCAGGTGATCAGCATCGTGGACCGCTATCTGGAACACGACCGGGTCTACGTTTTCGACAACAAAGGTGACAAACGGGTTTATCTCTCATCCGCCGACTGGATGACCCGAAATATAGATTACCGCATCGAAGTGGCGGTATCGCTGCTGGATCCGGTGCTGAAACAGCGCGTTCTGGATATTCTGGAGATCCTGTTCAGCGATACGGTCAAAGCCCGTTATATCGACAAAGAACTCAGCAACCAGTACGTACCCCGCGGCAACCGCCGCAAGGTGCGCGCACAGGTGGCTATTTATGAGTATTTAAAAGCTCTGGAACAACCAGGAAAGTAGGCCAGCAACTATGCCGCTAAAAAGCACTGTAACCAACAAACCGCAGGAAATCGCTGCTATCGATCTTGGATCGAACAGCTTCCACATGGTGATCGCTCGCGTCGTGAACGGCGCTTTACAGGTATTGGGCCGTTTAAAGCAGCGGGTACACCTCGCCGATGGATTGGACAGTAACAATGTGCTCAGCGAAGAGGCCATCGAGCGCGGTTTGGCCTGCCTGGCGCTGTTTGCCGAACGGCTGCAAGGGTTCCCGGCCGATAACGTCACCATCGTCGGCACGCATACTTTGCGTCAGGCGGTGAATGCGGAAGTGTTCTTGAAACGGGCAGCCAAGGTGATCCCTTATCCGATCGAGATTATCGCCGGTCAGGAAGAAGCGCGTTTGATCTTTATGGGCGTGGAACATACCCAACCGGAAAAAGGCCGTAAACTGGTGATCGACATCGGCGGCGGTTCCACCGAACTGGTGATTGGCGAAGATTTTGAACCACTGCTGGCAGAAAGCCGCCGCATGGGGTGTGTCAGCTTCGCGCAGCAGTTTTTCCCTGGCGGAGAAATCAGTAAAACCAACTTCAAACGGGCACGACTGGCCGCAGCACAAAAGCTGGAAACCTTAGCCTGGCAATACCGTATTCAAGGCTGGCAATACGCGCTGGGCGCCTCTGGTACTATCAAAGCGGCCCATGAAGTGCTGGTGGCGATGGGCGAAAAAGACGGCCTGATCACGCTGGATCGCCTGGAGATGCTGGCAGAGCAGGTGTTGCAGTTTAAAAACTTCAGTGCCCTAAGCCTGCCGGGGCTGGCGGAAGATCGCCAATCGGTATTCGTGCCGGGGCTGGCCATTCTGTGCGGCGTGTTCGATGCGCTGGCGATCCGCGATCTGCGCCTTTCCGACGGTGCGCTGCGTGAAGGTGTACTGTATGAAATGGAAGGCCGCTTCCGCCATCAGGATATCCGCAGCCGCACGGCCACCAGCCTGGCGGATCACTACAATATCGATCGTGAGCAGGCTAAACGCGTGCTGGATACCACGGAACTGCTGTACGCCCAATGGATGGCGCAAAACACCAAGCTGGTGCAGCCGCAGCTGGAAGCCCTGCTGAGATGGGCCGCCATGCTGCATGAGGTTGGGCTGAGCATCAACCACAGCGGTATGCATCGCCATTCGGCCTACATCCTGCAAAATACCAACCTACCCGGCTTCAACCAGGAACAACAGTGGTTATTAGCCGCATTGGTGCGCTTCCACCGCAAAGCGATCAAGCTTGAAGAGTTGCCACGGCTGAATCTGTTCAAGAAAAAATACTATCTGCCGCTGATCCAGCTACTGCGTTTGAGCACCCTGCTCAACAATCAGCGTCAATCCACCACTACGCCAGAAACATTGCGCCTGGTGACCGACGATAACCATTGGACGCTGCGCTTCCCGGCCGGTTATCTGGCGCAGAACAACCTGGTGCAACTGGATTTTGAGCGTGAGCAGGCTTATTGGAATGATGTGGTAGGTTGGCAGTTAATGATCGAAGAAGAAAGCGAGCAGGACGAACAGCGTTCGGCATGAGGGCAAAGTATCGCCCTCTTATTGAACTCCCGCTCATAATGGCGTGCCATTTCCAGCGCTGGTGATTGCTAGCTTCCCCAAGCGGGGCCGTATAATGGTAATGTTCAGCGGTGGTCACCGCATCGCTGAACATTACCACACGCGGAAGACTAAACTAGCTACTCCATTGAACGTACAACGAAAAAATCCTGCGAAATTCTGGCCCCTTTATCCACCTTTTGCACATCGTGAACAAACCAGGCATATATTTCTGGTGGCGCACTGTCATCAGGCAAAGGTTGTGGTTGCTCCTGATAGGCTGCATGTGCGTAATCAAGGAATTTCCTCGCCCTTCTTAGCGCGGGCTTATACACCTCGGGTGCAATATAGAGACGTTTATCATTCGGATGTCTTTCCAAGTCGTTTTGCATATCCAGTGCAGCACTGCGAATATCATCCAGCCAACCCCAGTTTTTTTGCAAAATATCACGTTCACTCTGTAACCGATCGGCACTCTGTCGCGCCTGTGGTGTAATGCCCAACAATCCTGCTGAGGCTGCAGCGGAAGACATAATCTGCCCGCGCTGTTCTTCATATTTTTGGCATTGGCTACGATATTGATAAAATTGCCTGCCCAGCCAGTCAATATAGCTATCCAGATGCGCATTTTGCGCGCCAACGCTGAGTGTTTTTTGGGGAATAGCCTGCTGATAGATTTTTACCCACTGTCCAACCGACTTACGCTCGACGGCGTCCTGCATCAGGAAATAAGCCGCAACATCGGTATCTGTTTTATCAAGGGTCTGAAAATCCAGAAAAGGAACACCTGCCATGGTTGCTGCACGGTACATTCGGTGTAGCGCTACCCGACACAGTTCTGCACTCGGCTTCTGTTCATCCGGCTTCAGCCCCCCGCCCATATCCTCAGCACAACCTGGCAATAGTTCCTCTTGGTGTTTTTCCTTATTACCGCCTAACCGATAGAGACAACGCCAGACCCGCGTTTCATGAGCGGCCACCAGATGCAATGCATTCTTGACTACATCTGGCAGTGCCGAACTTTGGTCAATCGCTTTTTCACCCAATAAGACACTGACCTCTCTTACTGGCCCTCCGAATGTGGAAACAAAATAATCCAATCCATTGTTACTGCTGGCAGGAGTGTAGCGGCTACAGTCAAACAAACCGGTAAAGATGATCTCAACCGCAATACCCTGATAGGTATATTTGTCACCTTGCTTTTCGCATATATCTTCAAGCAAGGTGTCGATAAATTTACGTGCCAAGGTCGCACCAAGATCAAAACCGAATAGGGAAATGGAGATCAGTTTGATAGGGACCTGACTATTGGATTTCGCTCGTTCAAAGAAACGTTCAAATCGCAATTTTGCTGAGGCTATCCGAGTATCTACGCCCGTTACTAATATATCTGCCACAGTAGGGTTATCACGCAGCCAAGGAGTAGCCTCTATACTGACCCGTTTTGCCACATTTTTAGCACTATCGGCCAGGAGCTTTTTCCACTCAGCAGGGCTGATAAGCTTTCTCCCCTGCTCTTTCAATACCTCAAACCAATCAGCACCCTTGAATAACTCTATGCCTGCATCTTTAGCCATTTCACCCGGCTGATTTTTTAAATCATCCAGCACGGTGCTCTGCGCACCATCCATAATGGTATGAATTTTCTCAGTCAGCTCTTCATTAAATGGCGTACCGAGTCCGGAAATATAGAATGCATCGTAATTTTCACAAGACGTATTTTGTTGCGGCACAGGAAACGCCCTAAACAAACGGGCAATATTACTCAGGCGCTGTTCTGATGCATCCTGTTCAATATTGCGATGTACGCCATCAAAAAAGAAACCAACATGCCACGTTCGGGAACAGTTTCCCAACCCCGCATCCTCTGCCTGTTGTGCACGATTTGCAGCGGCAATAAGGTTTTCAATATCCATTATTTGTGCTCCAGCGCAACTGTTTTACCTTGGGTGTCAGGATGCTTTTCATAAGGTGACCATGCATTATCACTCCACCCCAGCAGGACTTTATCTCCAGGCAGAAAATGTACGTGCAAGTCATTTTCTCCCCACTTCCTTTCTGGCAATGGCATAACAACCTTGCGAGTTTCTGTACGCAGTCCAGCATCATACTGAGCGCGTGTGGTACTTAACGTCCAAATAACTTCTGCCGTATTTCCGCTGATACTGCCGCAACAGGTTGCTTTCCCCCCACTTGTCGAGTAAGGATTTTCTTTATATGCAAACGCATTAGCCCCTGCCACGCCATTGACGCTAAACCCCAAAATCGGGCGGTCAATCTCACTGTGAATAATCAGCGTGACAGGGCCGGTTGGTAGCCCCCAGATCGACGCCCAGATAAGCCAGCCACACCACACCACAACGGACAATAGCAACCCGCCCCAAATCCGTTTGCCCCAACGGGCATAACCGCGGGTCACTGCACCATCAATCTTTTCCAGTTGGGTAAACAATCCCATATCTTTCTCGCTTTCCTGTGGTTATTTATCTACTGCCAACAAATTAACAATACGAACCAGCGCCCCATTAACACTTCATTTATAAACGTCAATCGGACTTTCTTGGATTATTGCGGTGAACACCATCAAACAAACCAACGAACCAAGTCCGGGAACAAATTCCCAGCCCCGCATCCTCTGCCTGTTGCGCACGGTTCGCAGCGGAAATAAGACTTTCAATATCCACGGTTATTGCTCCTTTAAGTTAGGGGAATAGGTCAAATCAGGAATATTCTCTGCCTTTGGATGAATAAAACCGGTCCCCCACCATAAACGAACTTTATCCCCCGGTAGAAAATAGACATGCAGATAGTTTTCTCCCCACTTCCTTTCTGGCAGTGGCATAACAACCTTGCGAGTTTCAAGGCGCATACCTTTAAGATACTGCTCATGGGTAATATCGAGAGTCCAAATAACTTCTGCCGTATCACCACTGATACTGCCACAACAGGTTGCCCCGCCTCCTCCATGCGCAAACGCATTAGAACCTGCCACGCCATTGACGCTAAAACCCAAAATTGGGCGGTCAATCTCACTGTGAATAATCAGCGTAACAGGGCCGGTTGGTAGCCCCCAGATCGACGCCCAGATAAGCCAGCCACACCACACAACAACGGACAATAGCACCCCACCCCAAATCCGTTTGCCCCAACGGGCATAACCACGGGTCACTGAGCCATCAATCTTTTCCAGCAGGGTAAACAATCCCATGTTTTTCTCGCTTTCCTGTGGCTTTCAACATCCATTATTTATGCCCCAGCTCACCTGTTTTACCTTGGGTGTCAGGATGTTTTTCATAAGGTGACCATGCATTATCACTCCACCCCAGCAGGACTTTATCTCCAGGCAGAAAATGTACGTGCAAGTCATTTTCTCCCCACTTCCTTTCTGGCAGTGGCATAACAGCCTTGCGAGTTTCAAGGCGCATACCTTTAAGATACTGCTCATGGGTAATATCGAGAGTCCAAATAATTTCCGCCGTATCACCGCTGATACTGCCGCAACAGGTTGCCCCACCTCCTCCATGCGCAAACGCATTAGAGCCTGCCACACCATTGACGCTAAACCCCAAAATCGGGCGGTCAATATCACTATGGATAATCAGCGTGACGGGCCCGGTTGGTGGCCCCCAGATCGACGCCCAGATAAGCCAGCCACACCAGACGACGACAGACAATAGCAACCCGCCCCAAATCCGTTTGCCCCAACGGGCATAACCACGGGTCACTGCGCCATCAATCTTTTCCAGTTGGGTAAACAATCCCATATCTTTTTCGCTTCTCTGCGGCTATTTATCTACTGCCAACAAGCTAGCAATACAAACCAACGTGCCATTCCCAGCCCCGTATTCTGCCTGTTGTGCACAGCTTGTGGCGAAAGTAAGGCTTTCAATATCCACGGCTATTGCTCTTTTGAATTAACAGGCTTGGTTATATCCAGCATATCTTCAGCTTTGGGGCTAATGACCCCAGTTCCCCACCATAAGCGAACTTTATCCCCTGGTAGAAAATAGGTATGCAGGTAGTTTTCGCCCCATTTCCTTTCAGGCATTGGCATAACAACCTTGCGAGTTTCTGTACGCAGTCCAGCATCATACTGAGCGCGTGTGGTACTTAACGTCCAAATAACTTCAGCGTTATCACCGCTGATATTACCGCAACAGGTTGATTTCCCAGGTCCAGAAGCATATGGATTCGTTTCGTCATGTGCAAAAGAGTTAGCACCTGCCACGCCATTGACGCTAAACCCCAAAATCGGGCGGTCAATCTCACTGTGAATAATCAGCGTAACAGGGCCGGTTGGTGGCCCCCAGATCGACGCCCAGATAAGCCAGCCACACCAGACGACGACAGACAATAGCAACCCGCCCCAAATCCGTTTGCCCCAACGGGCATAACCACGGGTCATCGCACCATCAATTTTTTCCAGCTGGGTAAACAATCCCATGTTTTTCTCGCTTTCCTGTGGCTTTCAGCATCCATTATTTATGCCCCAGTTCACCTATTTTACCTTGGGTGTCAGGATGTTTTTCATAAGGTGACCATGCATTATCACTCCACCCCAGCAGGACTTTATCTCCAGGCAGAAAATGTACGTGCAAGTCATTTTCTCCCCACTTCCTTTCTGGCAGTGGCATAACAGCCTTGCGAGTTTCTGTACGAAGCCCAGCATCATACTGAGCACGTGTGGTACTTAACGTCCAAATAACTTCCGCTTTATCTCCGCTGATACTGCCGCAACAGGTTGCACCGCCTCCTCCATGAGCAAACGCATTAGCCCCTGCCACACCATTGACGCTAAACCCCAAAATCGGGCGGTCAATCTCACTGTGAATAATCAGCGTGACGGGGCCGGTTGGTGGCCCCCAGATCGACGCCCAGATAAGCCAGCCACACCAGACGACGACAGACAATAGCAACCCGCCCCAAATCCGTTTGCCCCAACGGGCATAACCACGGGTCATCGCACTATCAATTTTTTCCAGTTGGGTAAACAATCCCATGTTTTTCTCGCTTTCCTGTGGCTTTCAACATCCATTATTTATGCCCCAGCTCACCTATTTTACCTTCGGTGTCAGGATGTTTTTCATAAGGTGACCATGCATTATCACTCCACCCCAGCAGGACTTTATCTCCAGGCAGAAAATGTACGTGCAAGTCATTTTCTCCCCACTTCCTTTCTGGCAGTGGCATGACAGCCTTGCGAGTTTCAAGGCGCATACCTTTAAGATACTGCTCATGGGTAATATCGAGAGTCCAAATAACTTCTGCCGTATCTCCGCTAATACTGCCGCAACAGGTTGCTTTCCCCCCACCAGTCGAGTAAGGATTTTCTTTATATGCAAATGCATTAGCCCCTGCCACGCCATTGACGCTAAACCCCAAAATCGGGCGGTCAATCTCACTGTGAATAATCAGCGTGACGGGGCCGGTTGGTGGCCCCCAGATCGACGCCCAGATAAGCCAGCCACACCACACAACAGCAGACAATAGCAACCCACCCCAAATCCGTTTGCCCCAACGGGCATAACCACGGGTTACTACGCCATCAATCTTTTCCAGTTGGGTAAACAATCCCATGTATTTCTCTATATCCTGCCGTTATTAGGCTGAGTAATCAGTCAGGACCTTTGCCAATGTGGTTTTTCCTTGGCTGACTTTTTGCAGTGGCTCCTGCATCTCTTCTGACTCAAGTACCCTCTTGCCACCATTAAGGTAATAAAGTGCATAAAGTTTGCGGTCTGGCCCCGCGTCTAAACCGGCTGCTTGAGCTTTATCCAGCGCCTTAATCACCATATCGCGCTGAGCACAGGGCGGAAAATGCTGGCTCGCAGGCATCTTCTGCCACTGTGCCAATACCGTACTGACCTCCGGTTTGTCCGCAATCTGTTGCCAGATTTCCTCATTAAGCCTAACGGTACGCTCTCTGGCATTTTCTGCGGTCGATGGCATCAAGGTGACCGGCTGCCAGTTTCCCTCTATGGGCGTCCACCACTGAGCAATGTCTTTAAACAGGAAGTAATGCCATTCCTGTTCATGACATTGCACCAGTGTATTCAGCACATGACGGCTATAAAAACGGATTAGCGCTGTGCTCTTATCGGGGCAAATAATCGTACAGGCGTTTGAAAGCTGTATCGCCAAGGAACCCAGTAAACGAGGGGAAACAATAACGCCGACGATGCCGGGGGTGTTTTTCAGATATTCGCCGAGCTGATCTTTATTCTCCAGCGCAAACAACCAAGGCCCGTAAGTTCTGGCATCGGTGAGTTGGGGGTGGAGAAATAGTGATGACATGGCCGATGAATGCGCAGTATAAAACGCCTGAAAACCTTCAGATGCTTGTGCTCCACCTTCAATCAATAAATAGAGATGGCAACCGTCTGTTTGAGGTATGGCCTGAAGTAATGCCGTTATATCCATTGTTATGCTCCCTGCACCACGGCATCGTTCGCTTTTATAGCGTTAAGTAAACACTCAATGCAGACCTTCTTCTGAAGCGGAGGATACTGGCCGGGAAGCAGTGGCACGTTGATCGGCATATCCGCCTTGCCCGCCTTCGCCGTGCGTTTTACCTTGCGCACATACTGTGCCGTGGTGCCGTATTCAATCTTACCCATCTCGATTTTCACGTAGCTGCCGCCTATCAGCGTGATGCGCTTCTTCCCAGCAAACGATATATCGTCGGCGGAGCTTAGGGTGAGTTTCTTCTCCGCAAACAACCGCAGGCTGCCGTTCTGCGCCTGCATCTCTATCGGCCCTTCACCGGATTTCAGGCTCAGTTGCCCGCTGCGGGCAAACAGCCCCAGTTTCTCACCGGCCAACGCCGTCATATTGCCCATCACGCCAACGCTGATATCGCCCCCGGCGTTGATGGCCACATTTTTACTGGCGGCAAGCTGTAAGTGCTCACCGCTGGTCACCGCTATCCCCTGCGGTGCCGCGAAATGCAGGGTGTCATTCAGCGGTTTCAGCCGCTGCTCAAACATCGTCAGCTGGCTGTCGATATCCGCTTTCAGCGCCTCAGCCTGTTCGGCGGCGGCGTTGAGTTGCTGTATCTGGCGTAAGCAGATGTCGATTTCCTTCAGCGCGGTCGCCATGTCCAGCACCTCTCCCTGCGCCTTGGTCTGCCCGTCGGCGCTGATAAACAGCCCCTTCGCCACACGTATCACCCCGTACTCATCGGTACGCAGTTCAAAGCCCGTTCCACGCGCTTTATCCTGCGCATCCACCAGGTGGCCGCTGTTTAACTGGCTCTTGCCAAATTCCGTGGCGAGCTTGATATGCTCCTCATTGCGCTTGTCCTCCATTCGCAGTTTGCTGTTGGCTGGGGTGCGCAGGACGTTGCGGGTGTGGTTGTCGCGGGTGACGTGGTCCGGGTGTGCCGAATCGTGCAGCGCATGGGCGATGTAGGGCAAATCGATATCGCCGTTATGATAGGCGATGGCCACTTCCGTGCCATCGATAAACGGGGTGTGCCAGCCGTAAACCTCTCCGGCATAGGGCTTTGCCTGCCGCAACCACAGATAGGCATAGCCCTGTTCGCGGTCATCACGGTCAAAATCCAGCTTCACCCGATAACGCCCCTGCTCGTCCAGCCAGGCGTAGGTGTCGCGCTGCTCGCGGCTTTCTATACGCGCAGGCAACGAACCGTGGATGTGCGGGCGCGGGCATTCCGGGGGGCGATAGCCGAAGCGTTCGGTATAGGGCATGCCCCACAGCGACACATGCAGGCGGGAATCGCGTGCGGCGCGGAAGGTCGCCTGCGTAATCAGCATCCCCTCTTTCAAGGCTGTAATGCGATTGCCCTGCGGCTCCAGCACCTGACCGGGCGCAAGGTGGGCGGCGTTGCTGAACAGATGCAGGCGGTTGGCGTTGTTCAGCTCACGTTCATGATAAAGGCGGGCGTAGAACGCCCCGCTCTCGGTTTCCAGCTCCAGAGCACCGTCATCACCGGCTTCCCGGTACGGGGCCGCATAGCGGTAATGCTCACCGCTGGTCACCGCTTCGCTGCGGACGCGCACTTGCGCATCCAGCGGGGTGCTGGCGGTGCGGTAGTTGTAATCGCGCGTATTGACCCCGCCCGTGACCGCACGGTGCCAGGTGCGCACGCCCCACACCGACTCTTCCGCGCCATCGTACAGGCCTGCGGGTTCACAGTAGGGCAGTTGGACATCAAACTGATACTGGAGCGGATGGTCGGCAAACAGCAGTTTTTCCTGCTCGGTTGCCGCCTGCATCTCGGAGCGGTACCAGATACCCACCTCCGCGAGAATACGCTGGATAAACTGCAAATCCGTTTCACGCCACTGGGTGATCAGTTCTCGCGGTGGATAGGTGCATTCCAGGCGAAACTCAAAGTCCGGGCCTTCAAGACCGTGGGCACGTAACACCTGCTCCACCACCTCCGGCACCGACTGGTTCTGGTAAATGGCACAGCGGCGAGTACGGGAAAGCAACGCCAGACGGGATTCCAGCGCCACCCGGTAATGTGACTGGTCGGCAGAAGTGGAAAGCCACTCGAACCCGGTGATGATGCCGTGCACGGCCTTGCCGCTGCGCATCCGCAGGCTGGCATACTTCATCAGCACCTGCTCAGGCGCAATATCGGCCTGCGGGGTGGTGAATTCAATCTGCCAGTTGAAGGGCCTACTTAAGGCTTCACGCCCGCGAAAACGCAGGATATCCGGTTTGACCGGGCTGTCGTTGATATTTAGGGTATAGCGGGATAGAGAAGAACCGAACATTGCCGCAGTGCTGTCCATAGAGCTGCCACCTGTTATTCCATTATGCGCCAGAGTATAACCTTATATTCCAGGCAGTTGATTGTAGGGGCAGGTTTTATAAACACAATAAATTCAGGCAAAATTGCATCAGAGGCCAATGCGTTATAGACGCGCATTGATTTTTGTCGGATACGCCAATAGACCTTGGCAAGACACGCCCATTTCATCTTGGATGGCAGATTTTAGAGGTCAGTGCCCGCCTCGAACGATCTGCCACCCATTTTGGCTGACTTATATGATTACCGGTAACGGTTAAGCTTGCACTCTTGCTAGCCACCTGGAAATCAGGCTGTTGATTGTAAGATTAGTGAGTATCTTGTTCTTCTTTACCCGGCTGCACCAACGACTCCAGCAACTGTGGCTTACCGATGAAATAGCCCTGCATGTAATCCACACCCAGGCTTTTCAGCACATCGCGCTGTTCCGCTGTTTCTACATATTCCGCCACAATCGATAACCGCTGCATCAGCGCGACTTTGCAGATTGACGAAATAATCTGGTAATCCACCTTATTGGTCAGCATACCGCGCACAAAACTGCCGTCGATCTTCAGCGTATCCACATGCAACTCTTTCAGGCGATCGTAGGTGGCATAGCCAGTACCAAAATCATCCAATGCAATGCGGCATCCCAGTTGACGCAGCTCTTGCAACGAGCTTTTGGCATATTTAACATTCTGCACCAGATGGGATTCCGTCACTTCCAACACCAGTTGATAAGGCTCAATCTGGTACTGTTGCAGCGCATCGCGCACGTCCTGACACAGGCTCGGGCGGCACAGCGAAGAGGGGGAAAGATTCACGGCAAAACGCGCGCTGGGCATAGCTTCCCGGTTCTGATCCATAAACTCCAGCGTATGGCGCAGCACCCACAAATCCAACTGATAGGCCAGGCCAAACTCATGGATCACCGGCATAAACTCACTCGGAGGCACAATGCTGTCGTCATCATCCAACATCCGCAGCAAAATCTCGTGATAAGTATCGCCACGCACGCCAACAATCGGTTGTGCCATCAGCACAAAGCTGTCGTTATCCAGTGAACGCTGCACCCAGTGCAACAAGGCGACCTTGCGTTTGATCTCCTCCTGCGCAACATGGTGATCGTTCTGCACGTTCTCCGCCCGGCCGCTGGTCAGTGACATTTCTGCCAGTGAGCTCAACTCCCCCAGCAGCAAATGCAAATGCGCCACTTCCGAGTACACGCCGCAATAACTGATACCCAGAGGTGGATGAATCGGCAGGCCGTTCCACACCAGGCGGAATTTCTCCAACGTACTCTGGATGGTGGCCACCTTGGCTTCGGCGTTAGAGCCGTTCAGCCGCAGCACCAGATCGTATCCCGGCAGATGATAGACGTCCTCGCCCTCCTCCAATACCGTGCGCAACGTGCCGGCCAACTTCTGCTTGAAGCGGATGCGCAATTGCATACCGTAGTTACGGCTGAGCAGGTCCAGCTCAGAGATACGCAAAAAGCAAAGGGTAGAGCGCGGTGTTTTCGCTAAATCGCGCTTCAGTGCCCGCAGGTTGGGCAAACCGATTACCGGATCCTTCAGCGAAGCACTCTGCGCTTTGGCGTGATCCATCCGCTGGCGGGTATGTATCGCCGACGTCAGCAGAATACTGAGCGTAAACGCCAACATCATCGAAGAGATCATCGTCAGGTTGTGTAACAGATTGGTCCACTGCACATAACCTGGATAGTTAAAGAACAGCACTATCAGGGTCGCGGCCCAGATAATGCCATTAAACTGGTAGCCAAAACGCATGGCGCTGTACAACATCACGGGCAACAGCAATGTCAGGCTGTAATCTGGCACCTGCAAGAAATTCGTGTCTGCCGTGTGATAAGCCAGAATAAATACCAGTATGCTCAACACCGCAAACCACAGTTGCAGTTCACCCTTTTTCACCCCCGGCGCGACCTGCCGGCAGATACGCCCCCACAGAACCTTGGCAAATCGGGGGTTTTTAATGATCCGCAATACAGAATAGAACAGTTGCATGGACGAGAGGCAACCGATCAGTACCGCCTGAAAATTGACCAGCGTATGCAGATTGATCCCGTTGCCCGGCATCATACCGAGCTCATCAGGCAACATATCAAGACCGATGACTAACTTCAGACCGAAGATAAATAGCACCGAGGGCATCATCACCAGCCAGATAAGCCGATATTTGCCGAGCTTCAGTTCCGAGAACCCCGCACACCAGCGGCGCTGAGACAGGCAACGATAGCCCCACCAGCAAATGCTCAGGCACACCAGATAGAACAGGGTCATGATCACCGTGATATCAGCCCCAGCGCGATCGGAATAGCGAATAAGAATCGCCAGACCAATTCCTGGCAGGGCGCGCCAGTCATAGACCATCAGCAAAGAAAAGCAGGCCGCCAAAGGTAAATAGATCAGATAGACCTTACCTTCAGGCAGCATAAGACGTGGCGATAACCAGCCGGCAACCGGCAGTATCAGCAGGCTCAGCACAATAGGCTGCCCCCACCAGTGATCGCGTAAATTATTCCAGAATTTCAAAATACCCATCAAGACACTATATCCGCCAATGCGTGATTCATTTCACCGCTTAAGCATAATTTAAATTGCAGAGAAGAGTTAGATCCGAGCCAACTCCGGAGCCATTCATAAGCAGAACTGAGACACCATGATTTAGCATCAAGAATGGCCGTGTATTCTATTCACTGCGATAGCTCAAAATTTGACCGCAGTCAATCAATAGAGAAAAAACTAATGAAAATTCGTAAAGCGTTTTATCCTGCCGATAATAACCTATTAATACTCAACAAAAAATCAAAGAACATCTCAACAGAGCCTAAATGCGCGATTCAATGAAATGGAAATAAATAGACATCTTTTGTCATCACCGCATAGAATCACAGCATTAACCAATTGAATATCAATAAGTAAGCACATTTAAAAACGAACCACACCAGATATTGACACATTCGGATGATAATATGAGAAGAAAACCGACCGGACTCATGACCAAGATCGTCTTGCTAATAAGCTTTATCATTTTAGTTGGCCGTCTGTTGTATGCTGCCATCGTCGCCATTCCCCATCATCAGGAAAAAAGCATGACGCCACTGCCGCAGAACCCTAAAATCAGCGTGTATAATCAGTGAGTTCTCATTCAGCACGGCGACAATATCTCCCCTTTTCATCACCGTGGAAACGAATAATTAAGCCGTCTGCCATACATTCAGACCTCTTACTTATTCTTCACTTCCAGGCTGGTTTCACAAAAATGACGCCCACCGACGCTATGCTCTATCTTGTAAAGATAGCCGTAAAGGAACCGCATGTACCCAGTCAGCGTTAAGGAATACCATGTCCACCGCAACGCATAACGTAAAAAAGGTCGCTGAATACCGTCAGCGTATCCTGAATCTGCTGTTAAATAACAAAGGGTTGATTGACAGCATTCTCGGCCGTTCAGGGGATGAGAAAGAGCTCAGCCAAAACGAGCTGTTGAATCACACGGCCGAAATTACCCAACTATTGAAAGGCATGCACGCCGCCGATCTGGCTGACCTGCTGGAAGCATTGCCACAAGACCAACGCCTGGCGCTGTGGCGGCTGGTGGATACCACCAAACGTGGCCAGACGCTGGTCGAAGTGGCAGAACCCGTTTGGGACAGCCTGATCGAAGAGATGAGCGATAAAGACCTGCTCAAAGCGCTCAAAACGCTGGACGTCGATGAACAGGCCTATCTGGCCCAGTACCTGCCGCGTAACCTGATGGGCCGCCTGCTCACCTCGCTCGAACCACATGAACGCACACAAGTGCGGGAAATGGTGCACTACGGCAAGGATACCGTTGGCTGGATGATGGATTTCGAACTGATTACGGTCCGCCCGGACGTTTCACTCGGCACCGTCCACCGCTTTCTACGCCAACGCAAAACCATTCCAGATGCCACCGACAAGCTGTTCGTTACCGATCGCAAGAATACGCTGTTAGGCGAATTGCCGCTGACGGCGGTGTTGCTCAACGATCCGCAAACGCTGGTTTCTCAGCTGATGGACAGCGATCCCACCACCTTCCAGCCGGAAGATAAAGCCGAAGCCGCGGCCAGCGCTTTCGAACGTTATGACCTGATCAGTGCCCCGGTGGTGGATGCCAAAGGCAAACTGATGGCACGCCTGACCATCGAAGAAGTCGTTGACGCGGTCAACGAGGAAAGTGATAACACTCTGCGCCGGATGGGGGGGTTAAGCCCGGATGAAGACGTGTTTGCCCCGGTCGGCAAAGCGGTGAAAACCCGCTGGGCCTGGCTGGCGATTAATCTGTGCACCGCCTTTATCGCTTCACGGGTCATTGGCCTGTTCGAGCACACCATTTCGCAACTGGTGGCGCTGGCTGCCCTGATGCCGATCGTCGCCGGTATCGGTGGCAATACCGGTAACCAGACGATTACCATGATCGTACGGGCGCTGGCGCTGCACCAGATTGAAGTCGGCAATATCTCACGGCTGTTGCTCAGAGAACTGGGCGTTGCGGTGATCAACGGCTTCGTCTGGGGCGGTATCATGGGGTTGGTCACCTACCTGCTGTATGACGATCTGGCGATGGGCGCCGTGATGACGCTAGCCATGATGCTGAACCTGCTGGTCGCAGCGCTGATGGGGGTGGTGATACCGATGACCATGCTCAAGCTAGGGCGCGATCCGGCCGTGGGTTCCAGCGTGTTGATTACCGCCCTGACCGATACCGGGGGGTTCTTTATTTTCCTCGGTCTGGCTACTATTTTCCTGCTTTAATCGCCGACAGCCAGCACGGGTGCTGGCTGTCAACAAACTCGCCAATACGTTACTTAATATCATTCATTCAATAGGCATTCGTCACACACTGTACTAACCTCTTGTTAGTAAAATTCCGCTTTCCAACGGTAGTTATCTTTGCCCGTGGCCGATAGCACAGTAAGGTTACTCATGGATATCAGCGCAGCGAACCACCCCACGCCCCCGAAAGGTTCTTTACTGACTCACTCGCTGTTGATGGCAATGGTCATATTCCTGCTGGCTTACCTCTGCCTGACGCTGTCGACCGAATCCAGCCATTTTACCCCGCTATGGTTCCCGACCGCCGCCATTATCATCTTGCTGTACCGCTATCAGCCGCAGCAGTGGCCGCTGCCGCTGCTGCTCAGCGGTGCCAGTATCTGTGCGGCCAGCTTTATCCTGTTCGGTTTCAGTTGGTTTCCGGTCAAACTGACGCTGATTAACCTGCTGGAAGCCGCAGTCTGTACCCTGTTATTGCACCGGGTGCTGCAACCGACCGATCCGCTCAACGGGCTGGCCAGTTGGCTGAAGTTTGTCGTCTGTGCGGTTATTTTCACCCCGATGTTCAGCGCCCTGCTCGCCGTGTCCTGGGTTCCTCAGCCTGGACAGTCATTCTTACAGTCGTTCAGCACCTGGTTTATCTCTGAAGCGATCGGGGTACTTGCACTGACCCCCATCGGGCTGGTGTATCGCCGCTCCATGCTGAAAACACTGAATGTACTAGAATTGCTGGCGATGCTGATAGCCATCCTGGCATTCAGCTATCTGGTGCTGATCAATCTGCCCTTCCCGTTTGCTTTCGTCACTCTGCCGCTCTTGTGGGCGGCAATTAGCCTGCCCAGGTTTGAAACTTTCATCATCTGCTTTGCCACCACGCTGATGATTACCGTGCTCATCTCATTTGGGTTGTTGCACTCTCAGAATCACGGGCAGTTTCTCGGCGATGTGGAGATCTACCTGCCGCTGATCCTGATCCTGTTCCCGGCCCATGCCATGTCGATGGTGATGCACGCATTCCGGGTGGAAAAAGAACATATCGAAGAGAGTGAAGCGCGTTTTCGCAACGCGCTGGAATATTCCGCCATCGGCATGGCTCTGGTGTCCCCTGAGGGGAAATGGTTACAGGTCAACCAGGCGCTGTGCAAACTGCTGCATTACCCACCAGAAGCGTTGTGCCGTTTAACCTTTCAGGAAATCACCCACCCGGACGATTTGCATGCCGATCTGGCACAGTGGCAGGATCTGCTTAATGGCCACATCAGCAGCTATATTATGGAAAAACGCTACGTCCGCAGTGATGGTGAAAGCATCTGGACCCTGATAGCCGTATCGCTGGTGCGCGATCCCTCCGGCCAGCCGCTGTATTTTATTTCTCAAGTGGAAGACATCAACGAGCTAAAACGTACGGAGGCCGAAAACCGCCACCTGATGGAGCGCATCCAGCTTGCCAATCAGGCAGGGGGGATCGGCATCTGGGAGTGGGTGGTGGGTTGTGAAAAACTGACCTGGGACAAACGGATGTTTGAACTTTACGACCTCGAACCCGACCAACTGCCGACCCTGGAACTGTGGAGTTCATTGATTTTTCCAGAAGATCGCGCACGCATTGCCCAGCAAATGACGGTCATCACCCACCAGCACCAACCCTACGTGATGGAGTTTCGCATCCAGACCCGCCAAGGGATCCGGCATATCCGGGGCCAAGGCAATACCGTGCTTGATGAACAGGGCAAGCCGCTACGCATGATTGGCACCAATATTGACATGACGGAAATCACCGCGCTGACCGAGGCACTGCATGAAGAAAAAGAGCGCTTGCACATTACCCTTGATGCCATCGGTGAAGGGGTGATTTCTACCGACGGCGAAATGCGCATCACCTTCATGAACCCGATCGCCGAGCAGATGTCCGGTTGGTCATTGGAACTGGCGTTGGGTATGCCGATCACTGGCGTAGTGCGCATGACGAACGGCAAAGACGGCCCGGAAGTCGAAAATCCGGTGCAATACTGCCTGCTGGAAGGGAAAACCTTGCCGCAGGATTATGCGCTGGTGCTGCACAGCCGTGATGGCCGCCGCTTCGACGTACAAACCTCCGTTTCGCCGCTGAAAACCCTCGAAGGGGATGTGATGGGCGCAGTGATGGTGCTACAGGACGTCAGCGCTTCACGGGAATTGATGAAAAAGCTGAGTTACAGCGCCTCGCACGATGCGTTGACCAACCTACAAAACCGGCCTAGCTTCGAGAAACAGCTGAAAAATGCCACGGCCAGCGTGGCCGATAACGATCAGCAACACGCATTGGTCTTCCTCGATCTCGACCGGTTCAAAGTGGTTAACGACAGCGCCGGGCACGCAGCCGGTGATGCTTTGCTGAAGGAGATTGCTCAGCTCATGCAACGTCAGTTGCGTAACAGCGACTGTCTGGCCCGTCTGGGCGGGGATGAGTTCGGCCTGATCCTGTTCGACTGCTCGCTGGAACAGGCGAAGACGTTGATACAACAGATGGTTTCACAGATCGATGAACACCCATTTTACTGGGAAGGCAAAACCTACCATGTGGGAGCCAGCGCCGGTATTACCCAGATCAGTGCCACCAGCGGCAAAAGCGCCGAATTGCTGGCACAGGCGGATATCGCCTGTTACACCGCTAAACACCGCGGCCGTGGGCAGGTTTACATTTATGAAGCCCGGCAGAAGCAACTGATGGAGCGCCAACATGAACTGCTGACGCGTCAGCAGGTGATGAGCATTATTCATCAACAGCAACTGCAACTGTACGTCAAAGCCGTGTCGCCGCCCAACACGCCGCAGGCGATCTGCTTCCATCAGCTCACATTGCGGGTGACTTCCCCCGATGAGCACATGCTGACGTTTGACGACTTCTTCGCGGCCGCACAGTTGTATGGCCTACTGCCAGAGGTTGATCGCTGGATGGTGGATCAAATACTGGAGCAACACGCCCCAGCCATTCAGCGCCTGGGGCTCTCCATCGCCCTGCCGTTGGCCACCGACAACCTGTTGGCCCCTGAATTCCAACATTACCTGCGGGAGAAACTGGCAGCCTCTCTTCTGCCGCACCAGACCCTCCTTCTGATGATCGATGAAGCCATTATTCTGGATCACACGGAAAGCGGCGGTGAATTTATCCGTCAATTACAGCGGCTGGGTTGCAAACTGCTGGTCAACGGCTTTGGGCGCGACCTGAATGCCTTCGATCGGTTGAACGGCCAAAAGATCGATTACATTCGCATCGATGAACGCTTTGTCACCAACGTGCACAGCAATCAGATGGATGAACTGATGGTGTCAATACTCAATAACGCCGCTCACCGGATACATGCCAAAACGCTGGCTGGCCCGGTGGAACAATTGGCCACGCTGAGTACGCTGACAGCCCTTGGCATCGATCTGGTCGACGGTGACCTGATCGCGCTGGAACAACCGCTGGCTGAGTTACTTGATGATGGCGTCCATTGAGGGTGCCCAATCCCCGTTATGCCACAAATGCAGCGTGGCATAGGAGCGCCATGGCCGCCAACGTTCGGCGTACAGCTCGATCTGGCGCGGGGTCATGCCGGGAAAACGCTGTTTGATCAGGTAATCACCCGCCAGAAAAACGTCCGGCCATGACCAGGCGCGCATGGCGATATAGTTAGCAGTCCAGCTACCGATCCCCGGCAGAGCGGTCAACGCTTTAATGCCCTGTTCAATATCCAGCACATTATCCAACTGCAACCGCCCTTCCGTCACCGCTTTAGCCATTTCGATCAGCGCCGCAGCGCGTTTAAGCTGGATCCCCAACGGCCTCAGTTCCTCCGGTTGCAACTGCGCAATCCTTGCCGCTGCGGGAAACACATGCGTGATGCTGCCGTTAGGCTGTTCCAGCGCCATCCCCCAATGCTGCGCCATACGCCCGGCAAACACCGCGGCCATTTTCACGCTGACCAGTTGCCCCAGCACCGCCCGCGTGGCCTGCTCAAAGCTATTAACACATCCCGGCAGCCTCAGGCCCGGCGCACCAGCCACCAAATCCCCCAACGCATCGGCGATGCGATCGGGTGCCGCATCCAAGTCGAACAGTTGGCGCACACGCCGCAGCACCTCGGTGGTTACCCGGCTGAGTGCTGGAGCCACCTCCACCCGCACCCGATTACGGGCTTCGTCCGGCTGCACGCTCACCCAACCGCAATAATCAATGCCACCCTGCTGGACGGCAATTGAACGCCAATATTGTGTTCCTTCAACCTGTTCCACCCCCTTCACCGCACGCGCTTGCAGGAAAGCCAGCATACATGGCCAATCGTAAGGCGGCCGATACCCCAGATGAAAAACCAGCCCGCTGGTGGCTGCGCGCTCATGGCGGCCAGCACTACTGCGCAGCGCGGAAGGGATCAGGCGATAGCGCGCTTTAAACAGCTCGTTAAAACGCCGCAGGCTGCCAAATCCGGCAGCAAACGCCACCTCGCTCAACGGCAGATCGGTATCCGCCAGCAAGCGCTTGGCCTGCAACAAACGGTGCGACTGGGCATAGTCGATAGGGGATGCGCCGAACTGTTCGGCAAAAATACGCCGCAGATGGCGATCGGAAATCCCCAAACGCGCGGCCAGTTGTTCACAACTGTGCTCCGACAGATAACCCTGCTCAATCAACTGGACGGCCACCTGCGCATAACGGTTACCCAAATCGATCAACGCCAGCCCAGGGGCCAGTTCCGGCCGACACTTCAGGCAGGGGCGAAACCCCGCCAGTTCGGCGGCAGCAGCGCTTGGGTAGAAGGTACAGTTTTCGATTTTTGGCGTGCGCGCGCTGCACACGGGTCGGCAATAAATGCCGGTAGAAGAAACGCCGACAAAAAAGCGCCCGTCGAATTTACGATCGCGCGCACTCAGCGCGCTATACAACGCTTGTTGTTGCTCCATCATGGTCACGCTCAGGGTCTGTTTTTTTGTTCATTATGGGGCTCGGGCCAGTGGCTGACGTGCGGGAATCGGACATTAACCTGCAACGCCTCAGTTAAGCATGCCAACGCAAGCAGCGCTAAATTTTTCAGCATTGGCTTACACCGGTTGCCCGGCCCGGCCGTCTCAGGTAAAGTCGCCCCCCTTCATTGGCATGGGGAAATTGAGATAAATGTTTATTGGCTTCGATTATGGAACAGCTAACTGTTCCGTCGCCGTGATGCGGGATAATGGCCCCGAATTACTGACGTTGGAAAACCACGCCCCCTATCTGCCTTCGATGCTGTGTGCGCCGACGCGTGAAGCGGTCAGTGAGTGCCTGCACCGCCACTGGCAGGTGCCTACCGGTAGCGAAGAGAATCAGCAACTGCTGCGCCGCGCCATCGCCTTCAACCGTGAAGAGGATATTCCGGTTAACAGCCACAGCGTGCTGTTCGGCCTACAGGCGTTGGCGCACTATATTGAAGACCCGGAAGACGTTTACTTCGTGCGCTCGCCAAAATCCTTCCTCGGAGCCAACGGCCTCAAACCCCAGCAGATTGCGCTGTTTGAAGATCTGGTGTGCGCCATGATGTTCCATATCAAACGCCAGGCGGAAGGGGTGCTGCAAAGCAGCATCGATCAGGCGGTGATTGGCCGCCCGATCAATTTCCAGGGCATCGGCGGCGAAGAAGCCAACCGGCAGGCGCAGGGGATATTACAACGCGCCGCCGTTCGCGCCGGTTTCAAAGAGATCGAATTCCAGTTTGAACCAGTGGCAGCCGGGCTGGATTTTGAGGCCACGCTGAGCGAGGAGAAAATCGTGCTGGTGGTGGATATCGGCGGCGGCACCACCGACTGTTCACTGCTGCTGATGGGCCCGCAATGGCGCGATCGGGCCGATCGCCAGCAAAGCCTGCTGGGGCACAGCGGCTGCCGCGTGGGCGGTAACGATCTGGATATCATGCTGGCTTTCAAACAGCTGATGCCGCTGTTCGGCATGGGCGGCGAAACCGAAAAAGGTATCGCACTGCCTGCGCTGCCCTACTGGAATGCGGTCGCTACCAACGATGTTCCGGCACAGAACGATTTCTACAGCGCCGCCAACGGCCGCATGTTGCGCGACCTGATCCGCGATGCCGCCGAGCCGGAAAAAGTACAACGTCTGCTGAAGGTCTACCAGCAGCGGCTGAGCTACCGACTGGTACGTGCGGCTGAAGAGAGTAAAATCGCCTTGTCCAACCAGCCAAGCTTCCTTACCTCGCTGGCTTTTGTGCAGACGGAACTGGCAGAAACCATCAGCCAGGCTCAACTGGCCGAGGCGATTGCACAACCGCTGCTGCGTATTCAGGAGCAGGTCAGCGCCGCACTGGCTACCAGCCAGAGCACGCCGCAGGTGATTTATCTGACCGGTGGCAGCGCGCGTTCCCCCCTGCTGCGTAGCGCTTTGCAGCAGCAACTGCCAGGGATCCCGATCGTCGGCGGCAACGATTTCGGTTCGGTGACCGCCGGGCTGGCGCGCTGGGCACAAACGCTGTTTCGTTGATAACTCACTGGGAGCGAAGCACGATGACGACCATCTCACTCCAAACGGCACGACTACGGCTGCGTGAGTGGCAGGACAGCGATCTGCCCGCTTTTGCCGCGTTGAATGCCGACCCTGCGGTAATGACCTATTTCCCAGCGGTCTTAACCCGTGCAGAAAGCGATGCGCTGGCAGATCGCATCCGCCAGTTGATGCAGCAGCAGGGTTGGGGCTTGTGGGCGGTGGAAATTAAAGGTGGCGCGCCCTTTATCGGCTTTGTTGGGCTGGCGATCCCCGGTGACGATCTGCCCTGTTCCCCCTGTGTGGAGATCGGCTGGCGGTTGGCGGCAGAACACTGGGGCCAAGGTTATGCCAGCGAAGCGGCCAAAGGCGCATTAAACTTTGCATTTAACACGCTGGGACTGGCCGAGGTGGTGTCCTTCACCGCCGAAATCAACCAGCCTTCACGCCGGGTGATGGAGCGTATTGGTATGAGGTTCAGCGGCGAAACGTTTGAGCATCCGCGTTTGGCGGTTGGGCATCCGCTGCGTAAGCATGTGTTGTATCGCAGTTGCAAACTTTAGATACAACAGCTATCTCTTGCTCACGCATTGAGATACGAAGAACGAGTACTTATTTCGGTCGCTCAACATTTTGCGCCCATTCAGTAACGCAGTGAACGCGCCCGAGCAGGGGGCTCAAGAGCCAGCCCCCTGCACCCCGGCCCTTGCCATATCAGGCGGTCGCTACGCGACTAGTACTCGGCCCATCCCTGGGCCTCGCCCCTTCGGGGCCGCTGCAAGCAGCGTTCAAATCTGCTCCCGGCAGATTTGTCTCACTCCGCCACAGCGCATTACGGCCGGCTACGACAGGCGTCCTTGCCTATCTCGCCTGAACGCGCCGTCCATGGCGCGTTCGCCTATGCGCCGTGTCTGCGTTCGGCGCCTTCAATGGCGTCAACACCGATGCTCATCTAACCGATTGCACTGCTTTAAGTTCTCTTATCAACACCCATGTTGATGTTGCCCGGTGCACACAGATTCAGGTGTTGACGTTGAGCGCATCATGGCCTGCTGAGCAAGACACCGTTGCCAGGGGCAACCGGCCATGGAGGGCCGGTTGAGGCGATATGAACATGGACGTGAATTGAGCCGACCCGTCCGGCAACGGTGACGCAGCGAAGGCACCCGCGCAGCGGGCAGGTCATGTTAAGCGTGGGCGCGGGTGCAGGGCCCCGCCTTGGGCCCTGCAATTGCCGCTCACTATTGTTTCATGGTATTACGCTCTGCTTACGGCAATTCCCATGACACTTGGCTCACATAAACCTAAATACTCGCCTCGTTAAGTACCTTAATATCCTCAACATCCAGCCTCAGCCGAATCGCCCCCACCAACTCATCCAACTGCGTTAACGAAGTGGCACTGACAATCGGTGCAGTAATGCTTGGCCGAGCCATCAGCCAAGCCAATGACACCTGCGTCGGCGTGGTCTGATGCTTAGCCGCTACCCGATCCAGCGCCGCCAAAATGCGCAAACCACGCGGGTTCAGATAGCGGGCAACGATGGTGTCACCGCGCGGGCTCTTACCCATATCCTGTTCGCTGCGGTATTTACCGGTGAGAAAACCACTGGCCAACGCGAAGAAGTTAATCACCCCCAGACCGTGCCGCTGTGCAACACCTTCCAGCGCGGTTTCATAGCCTGCGCGGGCGTACAGATTGTATTCCGGCTGCAACGTTTCATAACGCGCCAAGCCGTTCTGCTCGCTGACGTTCAACGCTTCTTCCAGCCGATCCGCCTGATAGTTGGAAGCCCCAATTGCCCGCACTTTACCGGCTTTGATCAGCGCATCAAACGCCGCCAGGGTTTCGGCCAGCGGCGTATCGCGATCGTCATCATGGGACTGATACAGATCGATATAGTCGGTCTGCAAACGGCGCAGGGAATCCTCTACCGCCTGTTGGATATAGCGTGGTGATAACCCCTGCTTGCCCTCGCCCATCGGCTTGCCGACCTTGGTGGCAATAATCACCTGTTCGCGTTTGCCACTTTTCTTCAGCCAGTTGCCGATCACCGTTTCCGATTCACCGCCGTGATTGCCCGGTACCCAGGTGGAATACATATCCGCGGTATCAATGAAATTCAGTTGATGGTCCATCAGCGCATCCAGCAGGCTGAACGAAGTGGCTTCATTAGCGGTCCAGCCAAACACGTTGCCGCCAAAAGCCAGCGCTGGCACCTGAATACCGGAACGGCCTAGTTCTCTTTTCACCATCATTAACTCCTGTAAAAAATTATCGTGTTAAGTATCACTGCGGCTAATTATGTACTTTCTTCCGAAAAACCTGACGTTTCCTCCATATTTCCTTCATTTTTGTGCTGGCACGACTCGCTAAACTAGTATCCTGTTGGGAGTGTCACTTTTGGCAATGATTGCCCGCCTGTTTGTCTCTGGAGAGAGTCTTTATCACCATGAATGCAAAACCGAAACGCCGTTCATTGATACTACGCCTGCTGTTGGTGGTTATCGTGGTTATTGTTGCCATTCTGGCCTGGCGTCATTTCAACGCGCCACAAGCTACAGATGCAACACCGGGTGCTCGCCCGGCAGGTGCGGGGAATGCAGGCGCGGGTGGTAGAGCGGGCGGCAGACGCAATGCCCCGATGCCACCGGTTCAAGCTGCCACCGCTACCCAGCAAAACGTGCCGCGTTTCCTGAGCGGGCTGGGTACCGCCACCGCAGCTAATACCGTGACCGTCACCAGCCGGGTCGACGGCCAGTTGATGGCGATCCACTTCAGCGAAGGCCAGCAGGTGAAAGCCGGTGATTTGCTGGTGGAAATCGATCCACGGCCATATGAGGTGCAACTGACGCAGGCGCTGGGGCAACTGGCTAAAGATCAGGCCACGCTGGCCAATGCCAAGCAGGATCTGGCGCGCTATCAGCAACTGGTCAAAACCAACCTGATCTCACGCCAGGAACTGGACACGCAACTGTCACTGGTGCGCCAGAGCGAAGGGGCGGTCAAAGCCGATCAGGGTGCGGTCGACAGCGCTAAACTGCAAATCACCTACAGCAGGATCACCGCGCCGATTGATGGCCGCGTTGGCCTCAAACTGGTGGATGTGGGCAATTACATCTCCAGCGGCAGCACCACCGGGATTGTGGTGATCACCCAAACCCATCCGATTGACGTGGTTTTCACGCTGCCGGAAAGCAATATCGCCGATCTGGTGAAAGCGCAGAAGGCCGGGCCAGTCAGCGTCGAAGCCTGGGATCGCACCAACCAGCAGTTGTTGGCCAACGGCACACTGCTGAGCCTGGATAACCAGATTGATACGGCTACCGGCACCATCAAGCTGAAAGCCCGCTTTGATAATCAGGACGACACGCTGTTCCCCAATCAGTTCGTTAACGCGCGGCTGAAGGTCGCCACCCTGCACAATGCGATCGTGATCCCAAGCGCCGCGCTGCAAATGGGCAATGAAGGCCACTTCGTCTGGATCTTGAGTGAAGATAATAAAGTCAGTAAACATCGGGTTACCGCTGGCGTGCAGGACAGTCAACAGGTGGTGATCACTACCGGCGTGAGCGTTGGCGATCGCGTAGTGACCGACGGTATCGATCGCCTGACCGAAGGCATGCAGGTGGAAGTACTGGCACCACTTGCTCCGCAAGAGGCATCGGCAACGGTCAAACCTAAGCACCCGCGTAAAGCGCAGGAGAAATCCTGATGCAGGCCATGCCCCCAAAGGCCGGCGGCGGGCCATCCCGGCTGTTTATTCTGCGCCCGGTGGCCACCACTCTGTTTATGCTGGCGATCCTGCTGGCAGGGATTATCGGTTACCGCGCGCTGCCGGTTTCTGCTTTACCCGAAGTGGATTACCCCACCATTCAGGTAGTGACCCTCTATCCCGGCGCGAGCCCGGACGTAGTTACCTCGGCGATCACCGCCCCGCTGGAGCGGCAGTTTGGCCAGATGTCCGGCCTGAAACAGATGGCTTCGCAGAGTTCCGGCGGAGCCTCGGTGATCACACTCCAGTTCCAGTTGGAACTACCGCTCGACGTTGCGGAGCAGGAAGTGCAGGCGGCGATCAACGCCGCCACCAACCTGCTGCCCAACGATCTGCCCTACCCACCGATTTACAGCAAGGTTAACCCTGCCGATCCACCGATTCTGACGCTGGCGGTCACCTCTAACGCCATGCCAATGACGCAGGTGGAAGACATGGTGGAAACCCGCGTGGCGCAGAAGATTTCGCAGGTTTCCGGCGTCGGCCTGGTGACCCTTTCCGGCGGCCAGCGCCCGGCGGTGCGGGTTAAGCTCAATGCCGCCGCGGTTGCCGCCTATAAGCTGGACAGCGAAACCATCCGCACCGTCATCAGCAATGCCAACGTCAACTCCGCCAAGGGCAGCCTGGACGGCCCAACCCGCTCAGTCACGCTCTCTGCCAACGATCAGATGAAATCCGCAGAAGATTATCGTCAGTTGATTGTGGCGTATCAAAACGGTGCGGCCATTCGCCTACAGGATATCGCCACCATCGAACAGGGGGCAGAAAACAACCGCCTGGCGGCCTGGGCCAACCAAGAGCAGGCCATCGTGCTGAATATTCAGCGCCAGCCGGGGGCCAACGTGATCACTACTGCCGACAGCATCCGTGAAATGCTGCCGCAGTTGATCAAAAGCCTGCCCAAGTCGGTGGAAGTGAAAGTGTTGACCGATCGCACCAGCACTATTCGTGCCTCGGTCAGCGACGTGCAGTTCGAACTGTTGCTGGCGATCGTGCTGGTGGTGATGGTGATCTACGTGTTCCTGCGTAACGTACCTGCCACTATTATCCCCAGCGTGGCGGTGCCGCTTTCCCTGGTCGGCACCTTTGCCGCCATGTATTTTCTTGGGTTTTCGATCAACAACCTGACACTGATGGCGTTGACCATCGCCACTGGCTTTGTGGTGGACGATGCCATCGTGGTGATCGAGAACATCTCGCGCTATATCGAGAAAGGCGAAAAGCCGCTTGATGCGGCGCTGAAAGGCGCTGGCGAGATCGGCTTCACCATTATCTCACTGACCTTTTCGCTGGTGGCGGTGCTGATCCCGCTGCTGTTTATGGGGGATATCGTCGGCCGCCTGTTCCGCGAGTTTGCGGTAACGCTGGCGGTGGCGATCCTGATTTCCGCGCTGGTGTCTTTAACGCTCACGCCGATGATGTGCGCGCGCATGCTCAGCCATGAGTCGTTGCGCAAGCAGAACCGCTTCTCACGCGCTTCGGAACGCTTTTTTGAGCGGGTGATCGCCCAGTACGGCGTGTGGCTGAAAGTGGTGCTGAATCACCCTTGGCTGACGCTGGGCGTGGCGTTCAGCACGCTGATCCTCACCGTGCTGCTGTACTTGCTGATCCCGAAAGGCTTCTTCCCGGTACAGGATAACGGCATTATTCAGGGCACGCTGGAAGCGCCGCAAAGCGTGTCGTTCAGCAATATGGCCGAACGTCAGCAGCAGGTTGCGGCTGAGATCCTGAAAGACCCGGCGGTAGAAAGCCTGACCTCGTTCGTCGGCGTCGATGGCAGCAATGCCACGCTCAACAGCGGGCGCTTGCAGATCAACCTGAAGCCGCTGAGTGAACGCAGCGATCGTATTCCGGCGATTATTACCCGCCTGCAACAGCAAACCGCCCAGTTCCCCGGCGTGAAGCTGTATCTGCAACCGGTGCAGGATCTGACCATCGATACCCAGGTGAGCCGCACGCAATACCAGTTCACGTTGCAGGCAATGTCCCTCGACCAGCTCAGCCAGTGGGTGCCGCAGCTGATGCAGGCGTTACAGCAGGCACCGCAGCTCACCGACGTCACCAGCAACTGGCAGGATCGAGGATTAGTGGCGTTTGTGAATGTCGATCGTGATTCGGCTTCCCGCCTGGGTATCACCATGAGTGCTATCGACAACGCGCTTTACAACGCTTTTGGCCAGCGGCTGATCTCCACCATCTACACCCAGGCCAATCAGTACCGGGTAGTGTTGGAGCATGATGTCAGCAGCACGCCGGGGCTGGCGGCGTTAAACGATATCCGCCTGACCAGCAGCAACGGCACCACCGTGCCGCTGAGCACCATCGCCAAGATTGAGGAACGTTTTGGCCCGCTGACGATCAACCATCTGGCTCAGTTCCCCTCCGCCACCGTGTCGTTCAACGTGGCCGCGGGCTTCTCGCTCGGTGAAGCGGTGAATGCCATTACTCAGGCAGAAAAAACCCTCAATATGCCAAACGACATCAGCACCCAGTTTCAGGGCGCAACGCTGGCGTTCCAAGCGGCGCTCGGTAGCACGCTGTGGCTGATCCTGGCGGCGGTGGTGGCGATGTATATCGTGCTGGGCGTGCTGTATGAGAGCTTTATTCATCCGGTGACCATTCTCTCTACCCTGCCCACCGCCGGGGTCGGTGCCCTGCTGGCATTGATGATGTCCGGCCATGAGCTGGACGTGATTGCCATTATCGGCATCATCCTGTTGATTGGTATTGTGAAAAAGAATGCCATCATGATGATCGACTTTGCGCTGGCCGCCGAGCGCGAACAGGGAATGACGCCGTACGATGCCATTTATCAGGCCTGCCTGCTGCGTTTCCGCCCGATCCTGATGACCACGCTGGCCGCGTTGCTCGGCGCACTGCCGCTGATGCTCAGCACCGGCGTGGGCGCAGAGCTGCGCCGCCCGCTGGGTGTCTGTATGGTGGGCGGGCTGGTGATGAGCCAGATCCTGACGCTGTTCACCACGCCGGTGATTTATCTGCTGTTTGACAAGCTGGCGCGCAATACTCATCGCCAGCCGGATGCGCAGGAGCTGCTGTGAAATTCTTCGCCCTGTTCATCTATCGGCCCGTTGCCACCACCCTGTTGACGCTGGCGATCGCCCTCGCCGGGGTAATGGGTTTCCGGCTGCTGCCGGTGTCACCGCTGCCGCAGATTGATTTCCCGGTCATTGCCATCACGGCTTCACTGCCGGGGGCCGATCCGGAAACCATGGCGTCTTCGGTGGCCACTCCGCTGGAACGGGCGCTGGGCCGCATTGCCGGGGTCAGTGAAATGACCTCGACCAGTTCGCTGGGCAGCACGCGGATCATTTTGATGTTCGATCTCGATCGCGATATCAACGGTGCTGCGCGCGACGTGCAGGCGGCAATCAATGCGGCGCAAAGCCTGTTGCCGACCGGGATGCCAAACCGCCCGACCTATCGCAAAATCAACCCGTCCGACGCACCGATCATGATCCTGACGCTAACCTCGGACACCCACAATCAGGGGCAACTGTATGATTTTGCCTCCACGCAGCTGGCGCAGAAAATTGCCCAGACTGAAGGGGTGGGCGATGTGTCGGTGGGTGGCAGTTCCTTGCCTGCGGTGCGTGTGGAACTCAACCCCGGCGCGCTGTTCAATCAGGGCGTGTCGCTGGATGCAGTACGCCAGAGCATCGCCAATGCCAACGTTCGTCGGCCACAGGGCGCGGTAGACGACCCGCAGCAGCGCTGGCAGATCCAGGCCAATGACGAACTGAAAACCGCTGCCGCCTATCAGCCGCTGGTGATCCACTATAACAATGGCGCAGCGGTACGCCTGAGCGATGTGGCCAACGTCGTTGATTCGGTGCAGGACGTGCGTAACGCCGGGATGACCAACGCCAAACCGGCGATTATCCTGACCGTCAGCCGCTCACCGGGCGCCAATATCATCGAAACCGTCGATCGCATCCGCGCCGAGCTGCCCGCCCTGCGGGAAAATATTCCGGCTTCCATCCAGCTGAATATCGCGCAGGATCGCTCCCCCACCATTCGCGCCTCACTGGCAGAAGTGGAACGATCATTGATGATTGCCATCGGCCTGGTGATCCTGGTGGTGTTTATCTTCCTGCGCTCTGGCCGCGCGACGCTGATCCCGGCGGTAGCGGTGCCGGTTTCGCTGATCGGCTCCTTTGCCGCCATGTACCTGTGCGGTTTCAGTTTAAACAACCTGTCGCTGATGGCGCTGACCATCGCCACCGGCTTTGTGGTGGATGACGCGATCGTGGTGCTGGAGAATATTTCTCGCCACGTCGAAGCCGGGATGAAACCGATAAAGGCCGCGCTGCAAGGGGTGCGCGAAGTGGGGTTCACCGTGCTTTCCATGAGCGTGTCGCTGGTGGCGGTGTTTATTCCGTTGCTGTTTATGGGCGGTCTGCCGGGCCGGTTATTCCACGAATTTGCCGTCACGCTGTCGGTCTCCATCGGGCTTTCGTTGTTGATCTCGCTAACGTTAACGCCAATGATGTGCGCCTATCTGCTGCGCTATCAGCCCGACCGCAAACAGCGGCGCGTACGCGGTTTTGGCAAAGTGTTGCTGGCGCTGCAACGGGGTTATGGCCGCTCGCTTAACTGGGTGCTCGGCCATTCGCGCTGGGTACTGGCGCTGTTCTTGGCGACCATCGCCCTCAACATCTGGCTGTATATCAGCATTCCGAAAACCTTCTTCCCCGAGCAGGACACGGGCCGCCTGATGGGCTTTATCCAGGCGGATCAGAGCATTTCGTTCCAGGCGATGCGCGGCAAGCTGGAGGATTTTATGAAGATCGTACGGGAAGACAAAGACGTGGATAACGTCACCGGCTTTACCGGCGGTTCACGCACCAACAGCGGTTCGATGTTTATCTCGCTCAAGCCGCTGTCAGAACGCAGCGACGATGCGCAAAAGGTGATCGCCCGGCTGCGCGCCAAACTGGCGAAAGAGCCCGGAGCCAGCCTGTTCCTGATGGCGGTGCAGGATATCCGCGCCGGTGGGCGGCAATCCAACGCCAGTTATCAGTACACGCTGTTGGCGGACGATCTCCGCGAACTGCGTGAATGGGAACCGAAGGTCCGCCTGGCGCTCGCGGCCTTGCCCGAACTGGCCGACGTCAACTCCGATCAGCAGGATCGCGGTTCAGAAATGGATCTGTCTTACGATCGCGAAACCATGGCGCGGCTGGGCATTTCGATTACCGATGCCAACAATCTGCTGAACAACGCCTTCGGCCAGCGCCAGATTTCCACCATCTATCAACCGCTGAACCAGTACAAAGTGGTGATGGAGGTGGCTCCGCCTTATACCCAGGACGTGAGTTCGCTAGAGAAGATGTTCGTGATTAATAAAGATGGCCAAACGATCCCGCTGTCCTATTTTGCCCGCTGGCAACCGGCTAATGCTCCGCTTGCGGTCAACCATCAGGGGCTTTCAGCGGCCTCAACCATTTCGTTTAACCTGCCGGAAGGAGGCAGCCTGTCCGATGCCACCGTCGCCATTGAGCGCGCCATGACACAGATCGGCGTGCCCTCTACGGTACGTGGCGCGTTTGCCGGTACCGCGCAGGTGTTCCAGGAAACGCTGCAATCGCAGTTGCTGCTGATCGCCGCCGCCATTGCCACGGTGTATATCGTGCTGGGGATGTTGTATGAGAGCTATATCCATCCGCTGACCATTCTCTCCACTCTGCCTTCTGCCGGGGTAGGTGCCTTGCTGGCGCTGCAACTGTTCGGCGCGCCATTCAGCCTGATCGCCTTAATCGGGATCATGCTGCTGATCGGCATTGTGAAGAAGAACGCCATCATGATGGTCGATTTTGCCCTCGACGCGCAGCGCAATAGCGGCCTTAGCGCCCACGAGGCGATTTTCCAGGCCAGCCTACTGCGTTTCCGGCCGATTATGATGACCACGCTGGCAGCGCTGTTTGGCGCACTGCCGCTGGTGTTGACCAGCGGTGACGGGGCGGAGCTGCGCCAACCACTCGGTATCACCATCGCCGGGGGATTGGTGATGAGCCAGTTGCTGACGCTGTATACCACGCCGGTGATTTATCTGTATTTCGACCGGCTACAGATGAAGTTCCGCCGTGGTAAAAAATTGGCACCGCTGCCGCAATAAATGGCTATCACGATAATGTTTGTCAGTTAAGGTGAGGGGAAGATCAGCGAACTGCAAGCCCCTCACCCCGGCCCTCTCCCACAGGGAGAGGGGGGCTACCCCTTTAGCACCTAGGTGATGATTAGCTCTCACGATAGCTTTTAATATGAAAGGTAGGTGAATGATTATCAGACAGACCGCCCCAGTGCAATGGCAACTATGGATTGTGGCCTTTGGCTTCTTTATGCAGGCGCTGGATACCACCATCGTCAATACCGCGCTGCCGTCAATCGCCGCCAGCCTGGGGGAAAACCCGCTGCGCATGCAGTCGGTGATTGTTTCCTATGTGCTAACGGTGGCGGTGATGCTGCCCGCTAGCGGCTGGCTGGCGGATAAGATTGGCACCCAGCGGGTGTTCCTCAGCGCCATTGTTTTGTTCACCCTCGGTTCGGTGCTGTGCGCCCAGGCGGAAACCTTGCGTGAACTGGTGGCGTTTCGTGTTGTGCAGGGCATTGGCGGTGCGATGATGGTGCCGGTCGGCAGGCTGACGGTGATGAAGATCGTCCCGCGTGAACAGTATATGGCGGCCATGACCTTTGTCACTCTGCCCGGCCAGATCGGCCCGTTAATGGGGCCCGCGCTGGGCGGTTTTCTGGTGCAATATGCCAACTGGCACTGGATCTTCCTGATCAATATTCCGGTGGGGATTGTCGGCGCTATCGCCACCCTGCTGTTTATGCCCAATTACCGTATGCAGACCCGCCGCTTTGATATCAGCGGCTTTATCATGCTGGCGATCGGCATGGCAACGCTGACGCTGGCGCTCGACGGCCACAAAGGCATGGGGCTCTCCCCCACTATCCTGCTCGGGCTGGTGATTCTGGGCTGCACGGCGCTGGCCGGTTACTGGTGGCACGCCAAGGGTAACGGCCGGGCGCTGTTCTCGCTGCGGCTGTTTAAAACCGAAACCTACAGGATCGGTCTGACCGGTAGCCTGCTAGGGCGCATCGGTAGCGGCATGTTGCCGTTTATGACGCCGCTGTTCCTGCAGGTCGGCATGGGGTTTTCACCTTTCCATGCCGGGCTGATGATGATCCCGATGATCATTGGCAGCATGGGCATGAAGCGTATTGTGGTGCAGATCGTCAACCGTTTTGGCTATCGCCATGTGTTGGTCGCCACCACCCTGTTGTTAGCCGTGGTCAGTTTAACCCTGCCGCTGGTGGCGATGCTCGGCTGGGTCTATCTGCTGCCGGTGGTACTGTTCTTCCAAGGGATGGTCAACTCGCTGCGTTTCTCGTCCATGAATACCTTGACGCTGAAAGACCTGCCCGATCGCCTGGCCAGCAGCGGCAACAGCCTGTTGTCGATGGTAATGCAGCTTTCCATGAGCCTGGGGGTGAGCGTGGCCGGGATCCTGATCGGCAGCTTCGCTCATCATCAGGTAGTGGCCGACAGCGCTGCCATCCACAGCGCATTTATCTACAGTTACGCCTGCATGGCACTGATCATCGCCCTGCCTGCGCTGGTTTTCGCCCGCGTACCGGCCAACATCGCGCCTAGCCGCACGCTGACAAAAGGGCCGAGTAACGGCTCAACGAGGTTGCAATGAGAATAGGCATCACCGGCAAACTGTTCATGGCGATCTTCGCCACCTGCATGCTGGTGCTAATCACCATGCACTGGGGAGTACGCATCAGCTTTGAACGGGGATTTATCGACTATATCAAACAGAGTAACGAACAGCGTATTGCCCTACTCGCCGACGCGTTGGAAGAGCAATACCGTCAGCATGGTAACTGGGCGTTCCTGCGCAATAACGATCAGATGGTGTACCGTATCGTGCGCTCTCTCGAACAAAGCAACGACCGTGAGCATAATCTGCCGCCCAAAGGCTGGCGTTCGCAGTTCTGGATCGTCGATAACCAGTATCAGCGGCTGGTGGGCCATTCAGGCCCGATACCGAAAGAGAGCACCCGCCACCCGATCCATTACAACGATCAGATCGTCGGCTGGGTGATGGCAGCCCCGCCGGAGAAGCTGACGCGCAATGCCGATATCAACTTCGATCGACAACAAAAACGCACCAGTTGGCTGATCGTCGCGCTGTCGACGCTGCTGGCAGCGGCGGTCACCTGGCTGCTGTCGCGCGGCCTGCTGGCACCGGTAAAACGGCTGGTGGCGGGCACGCACCGCTTGGCAGCCGGGGATTTCAGCGCCCGCGTCACCGCCAGCAGCCAGGATGAGCTGGGCCGGTTGGCGCAGGATTTCAACCACCTTGCCATTTCGCTGGAAAAGAACGAACAGATGCGGCGAGCGTTTATGGCCGATATCTCGCACGAACTGCGCACCCCGCTGGCGGTGCTGCGCGGTGAGCTGGAAGCCTTGCAGGACGGCGTGCGCCAACAGACACCGGCGTCGATCAGTTCGCTATTGGCAGAAGTTTCTACCCTCACCAAACTGGTGGACGATCTGCATCAGCTTTCGCTGTCCGATCTCGGTGCCCTGGCCTACCGTAAATCATCGGTAGATTGTGTCCATCTGGTGCAAATCGCCGTCGCCGCCTTTCGTGAGCGTTTTCATGCCAAAGGGCTGGAGATCGTCACCCAGTTGCCGCAACAGGCGAAGCTGTTCGGCGATCCGGATCGCCTCAACCAGTTGTTCAACAATCTGCTGGAGAACAGCCTGCGCTACACCGATCCCGGCGGCAGGCTGGAGGTCGGTATCGAATCGCTGCCGGGCATAGTGCGGATTTACTGGCAGGACAGCGCCCCCGGCGTCAGTGACGAGCAGTTGGCACGCATCTTCGAACGCTTTTACCGCACCGAGGGTTCACGCAACCGCACCAGCGGCGGAGCCGGGTTAGGGCTGGCCATCAGTCAGAACATTGTAGAAGCGCATAATGGGACGATCCACGCTCAGCATTCGCCTTTCGGCGGCGTGCGCATTACAGTAGATTTCTCCACTCAGGTGAACAACAAGGCTCCATAATGGAAAATCCGAACCCGCCATTGCAGATTATGATTGTCGAAGATGAGCCCAAGCTGGGCCAATTGCTGGTGGATTATCTACAGGCGGCGGGCTACGCCACACGCTGGCTAAGCAACGGCCGCGAGGTGGTTCCGGCGGTGCATGAGCAGCAACCGGCGCTGATCCTGCTGGATCTGATGCTGCCGGGTTGCGATGGTTTAACCATCTGCCGCGATCTGCGCCGCTTTACCGACGTGCCGATCATGATGGTGACCGCCAAAATTGAGGAGATCGACCGCCTGTTGGGGTTGGAGATTGGTGCCGATGACTACATCTGCAAACCCTATAGCCCGCGTGAAGTGGTTGCCCGAGTCAAAGCCATTCTGCGCCGCTGCTACCGGCCCATGGAACAGGGTGACGAAGAAGCGCTGTTGCATATTGATGAACCGCGCTTTCAGGCCAGCTATAGCGGCCATATCTTGGATCTGACACCGGCAGAATTCCGCCTGTTGAAAACCCTGGCCTGCCAGCCGGGCAACGTATTCTCGCGCGAGCAGTTGTTGAACAACCTGTATGACGATTACCGCGTGGTGACCGATCGCACCATCGACAGCCATATCAAAAACCTGCGCCGCAAGCTGGAACTGATTGACGGCGACAAAGCCTTTATCCGTTCGGTTTACGGTGTCGGCTATCGCTGGGAAGCCGAACCATGCCGGTTGGTAAACGGCTTGGCTTAAATCCCTGCCGCGTAAGTGTAGAGATCACATATCCCACGATTATTTCGCTGCTCAAACGTCACTTTTCAAGCTATTGGCTACAATTACCTCTGTCATTGGAACCAAGCGGAGAAGGACTATGGCAACCGGCCACTATGAGCTAAAAAAATCGAGTAATGGACAGTACCACTTCACCCTGAAAGCCAGTAATGGAGAGATCATTCTTTCCAGCGAGATGTACGCCAGCAAGGCCTCAGCGGAAAACGGCATTGCGTCTGTGCAAGCCAATTCGCCCGATGAGGCCCAGTTTGAACTGAAGACCGGCAGTAATGAAAAGCCCTACTTTGTGCTGAAAGCCAAAAACCAGCAGGTGATCGGCACCAGCCAGATGTACAGTTCAGAAAGCGCGGCGAAAAACGGCGTTCAGTCAGTGATCAAGCATGGCCCAACCCCTCATATACGTGATTTGAACGCTTGAATCATGTCGATGTTAGATACAATCCCACCTGCAAACTACCGAAAACACCCCAATCGCTGAGCCAACTCAGCGTTTGGGGTGAATAAAGGCCCCCCTGAAGAACAGCGATCCCCCTAAATAATTCCGGTTAATTGCTGATTTCTTGCCGGGCTGCCGTTACAATCCCCCACTTTCGCTGCGCCATTAAGTGGCGCGGTGCTGACCTGAAATCAGACCGAGAATCACGATGTTTACACCAGAATTGCTTTCCCCGGCGGGAACGCTGAAAAACATGCGTTACGCCTTTGCCTACGGTGCCGATGCGGTATACGCCGGCCAACCCCGTTACAGCCTGCGGGTGCGTAACAACGAATTCAACCACGAGAATCTGGCGCTGGGGATTAATGAAGCCCATGCGCTAGGTAAAAAATTCTACGTGGTGGTTAACATCGCACCGCACAATGCCAAGCTGAAAACCTTCCTGCGCGATCTCAAACCGGTGATCGACATGGGCCCGGATGCGTTGATTATGTCCGACCCGGGCCTGATCATGATGGTGCGCGAAGCCTTCCCACAGATAGATATTCATCTTTCAGTGCAGGCCAACGCGGTCAACTGGGCCACGGTAAAATTCTGGCAGCAGATGGGGCTGACGCGCGTGATTCTGTCGCGCGAGCTGTCGTTGGAGGAGATCGCAGAAATCCGCAGCCAGGTGCCAGAAATGGAGCTGGAGATTTTCGTCCACGGTGCGCTGTGCATGGCCTATTCCGGCCGCTGCCTGCTTTCCGGCTATATCAACAAGCGCGATCCGAACCAAGGTACCTGCACCAATGCCTGCCGCTGGCAGTACAAAGCGGAAGAAGGCAAAGAAGACGATACCGGCAGCATCGTGCATATGCATGAGCCGATCCCGGTGCAGAACGTTGAGCCAACGCTCGGCATCGGTGCGCCGACGGATAAAGTGTTTATGCTTTCCGAAGCACAGAAACCCGGCGAGTACATGAGTGCCTTCGAAGATGAACACGGCACCTACATCATGAACTCGAAAGACCTGCGTGCCATCCAGCACGTGGAGCGCCTGACGCAGCTTGGCGTGCATTCGCTGAAAATCGAAGGCCGCACCAAATCCTTCTACTACTGCGCGCGAACTGCGCAGGTATATCGCCGCGCCATTGACGATGCCGTTGCCGGTAAGCCGTTTGATCCCACCCTGCTCACCACGCTGGAAGGGCTGGCACACCGTGGTTATACCGAAGGTTTTCTGCGTCGTCACACCCACGATGCCCACCAGAATTATGATTACGGCTCGTCGATCTCCGAACGTCAGCAATTTGTCGGTGAATTCACCGGCGTGCGTCGCAACGGTTGGGCTGAAGTGGATGTGAAAAATAAATTTCTGTGCGGCGACAGCGTGGAAATGATGACGCCCGGCGGTAACGTCTTGTTTACCTTGGAAAGCATGCAGAATAAGAAAGGTGAAGCCATTGACGTTGCGCCAGGTAATGGCCATATCGTTTATTTGCCGATCCCAGAAGATGTTGACCTGAATTACGCCTTGTTGATTCGCAATCTGCCAGAAGAAAATAGCGAACCGCAATAAGCCGTTTATCGCCACCTCAGCCGGTGGCGATTTTTTAGCAAATATTAGAATCAGATCACATCAATTACCGTACAGCTTGGTTATTATTGCGCTGCTTAAAACTAATAACGAAAATATTTGCATAGCAATACTAGGAACCACCTCCTTAGCCAACCCAATCTCCCTTGGGTTGGCTTTTTCTTTTCTTATTTCCCCCTGTTTTTCATTGCATTAACTCATTATTGCCCAAACCAGCGCGGGGCGCGCTCACGAAGTCAACCAGCCAAAAACTGAGATTATTGATAGGAATTTACTAGGCTGCGGGGCTAAAACATCGGAAATAGTCATTTTTATAAGACATTTCTTAATTTTAATTTAGCTAGAATAGCGAGCTCCTTCTTATATATAAATTTTAATATAACGATTAAGAATTTTTTTAATGTGAACATTTATACCGAGATAGAAATATCCCAGTTTCAGAAGAAAATGCCGTTATAGTCAACCGCGATATACTATTACCCGAATATTCCGGTGGCCCATCCCCCTGTTGTGGTTTATCGTCTAGATACATTCTTTTTCACCCTGGGGATAACAATGAACCAACACGCGTCAGCGCTGCTTATCATTAACGGCAAAAGCGCCAGCAACGAGGAAATACGTTTCTCGGTGAAAACGCTGCGGGATGAAGGCCTGACTTTGCATGTTCGCGTAACCTGGGAACAAGGTGACGTTGCCCGTTTCGTCGCAGAAGCCTGTCAACTGGGAGCGGGAACGGTAATCGCCGGTGGGGGCGACGGCACCATTAACGAAGTGGTCACCGCGCTGGCCCAACTCCCGCCCACCACGCGGCCGATATTGGGCATTGTGCCGCTGGGCACCGCCAATGACTTCGCCACCGCCTGTAATATCCCTCTGGCGGCGGACCAGGCGCTGCAATTGGCGATCAAGGGCCGAGTCGTGCCAATCGACTTGGCGAAAGTTAACGAAGATCGCTATTTCATCAATATGGCTACCGGCGGTTTTGGTACGCGTATCACCACCGAAACCCCGGAAAAACTGAAAGCGGCATTGGGTGGCGTCTCCTATTTCATCCATGGCCTGTTGCGTATGGATACGCTGCAAGCCGATCGCTGTGAGATCCGTGGGCCAGACTTCCACTGGTCCGGTGACGCGCTGGTGATTGGTATCGGCAACGGTAAGCAGGCCGGTGGCGGGCAGAAACTGTGCCCCGGCGCGCTGATCAACGACGGCCTACTGCAACTGCGCCTGTTGACCGCTGAAGAGTTGCTGCCGGCCTTGATCAGCAGCCTGTTCAGCGGCGAAGAAAACAACAGCGTGGTCGATGCCTCATTACCCTGGCTTGAAATTAGCGCACCACACGAAATCATCTTCAATCTCGATGGTGAGCCGCTAAAAGGTAAGCATTTCCGTATTGAATTACTGCCAAACGCAATTGAGTGCCGCTTGCCACCCAACTGTGAGTTGTTGGGTTAATCTGCCGCCATACTGTTTCGCCCTCAAGAAAAACTTAACCATCTGTTTTTAAAACGAAACCTACTCCAAGCCCGACAATGTCGGGCACTTTTTATTGCCATAAACTCTCCGCCTCCTGGCTTTCCCTGGCTTAAAACTTCCTTTTCTTTCATTTTAATCTTTCATAATAAAATATTTATCTTTCAAAATGTGATCTATTTAAAACAAACAACTTCATAAAATGATTACTGTAGACCCATGGCGACAGAGTCGCTGTTCGCTCCAGGCCATTTCATCCATCACAGGAGAAAATAATGATTGATCTAATAACCCACGGAGCCGAATGGTTTATCGGCCTGTTTCAGAAAGGTGGTGAGGTGTTTGTCAGCATGGTGACCGGCATCTTACCTTTGTTGATCTGCCTGTTAGTTATCATGAACGCGCTGATCAAATTTGTTGGCCAGGAACGAATCGAACGATTGGCACAGCGTTGTGCAGGTAACCCGGTTTCACGCTACCTGTTGCTGCCGCTGATCGGCACCTTTGTGTTTTGTAACCCCATGACCCTGAGCCTTGGGCGCTTTATGCCTGAGAAATACAAACCTAGCTACTACGCCGCCGCTTCTTACAGTTGCCACTCGATGAACGGCCTGTTCCCGCATATCAACCCCGGTGAACTGTTCGTTTACCTCGGCGTCGCCAGCGGGCTGACCACGCTGGGCTTGCCGCTGGCCCCGCTGGCCGTGAGCTATTTCCTGGTTGGGCTGTTCACCAACTTCTTCCGTGGTTGGATCACCGATCTCACCACCAGCCTGTTCGAACGCAAAATGGGCATCAAACTGGATCGTCAGGTTCAACTTTAATTTGTGGAGTACAGCATGAGCGCTTATATCCGTATTGAGAAAGGTGCCAGCGGCTGGGGTGGCCCACTGCAACTGGCTATCGAACCGGGCAAGAAGGTTGTCTATATCACCGCCGGTACCCGCCCGGCGATCGTCGACAAAATCAGTGAACTGACCGGCTGGCCAGCGGTTGACGGTTTTAAAGAGGGTGAACCGCCAACAGAAGAAATCGGCGTGATGATTATCGACTGCGGCGGCACCTTGCGCTGCGGTATTTACCCGAAACGCCGCATTCCGACCATCAACATTCATGCCACCGGTCAATCCGGCCCGCTGGCGCAGTTTATTCTGGAAGATATCTACGTTTCCGGCGTGCGGGAAAACAATATCAGCCTGGTTGAGGTGGCTGATGGCGCGGCAACGGCCCCGGTCACGGAAAAACCCGTAGCGCCAAAAGTGCGTGACTACGACACCAGCAAGAAGATCACCGAGCAAAGTGATGGATTGCTAGCCAAAGTCGGGATGGGCATGGGTTCGGTGGTGGCGGTGTTCTTCCAGGCTGGCCGTGACACCATCGACACCATCCTGAAAACCATCCTGCCGTTTATGGCCTTCGTCTCGGCGCTGATCGGCATCATCCTGGCCTCTGGGCTCGGGGACTTTATCGCTCACGGCCTGACGCCGCTGGCCAACAGCCCGATCGGCCTGGTGACGCTGGCGCTAATCTGCTCCTTCCCGCTGCTTTCGCCGTTCCTTGGCCCAGGCGCGGTGATTGCTCAGGTGATCGGCGTGTTGGTCGGCGTGCAGATTGGCCTTGGCCATATCCCGCCGCAGTTGGCCTTACCGGCGCTGTTTGCCATTAACGCACAGGCCGCCTGTGACTTTATCCCGGTGGGTTTGTCTTTGGCAGAAGCCAAACAGGATACGGTGCGCGTCGGCGTACCTTCGGTACTAGTCGGGCGCTTCCTCACCGGCGCACCCACAGTGCTGATCGCCTGGGCAGCATCGGCCTTTATTTATCAATAAGTTGAACAGGGGAAAACGATGAACACCATTTTCCAGACCACCATTACCCATATCGGCGGCTGCGCCCGTGATGCGCTGCTGGATGACATGCTGATCACCTTCCGTGAAGGCGCTCCGGCAGATATCGAAGAGTACTGTTTCATTCACCAACACGGCAACACCGCCGGTGATTTACAGGTCGGCGGGGTGATGGAGCTCGGCGAAAGCCGTTACCCGATCACCGCCGTCGGTGAGGTTGCCACGCAGAACCTGCGCGAACTGGGCCACGTCACCGTGCGTTTCGACGGCGAGGCACAGGCGGAATTCCCCGGTTCGATCCACGTTACCGGCCCAACGCCTAGCGATATCCCATTAGGCAGCACGCTGAAATTTTCCGCATAAGGAAAGGAGTACAACATGTCTGAAGTAGCTGTAGTGATTGGCGGTGGCCAAACGTTAGGAGCCTTCCTGTGCCACGGCCTGGCTGAAGCCGGTTACCGCGTGGCGGTGGCGGATCTGAGCGCTGACAACGCCCATCTGGTGGCACAGCAAATCAATCAGGAATACGGTGCCGATCGCGCAATCGGCTTCCAGGCCGATGCCACCGATGAAGCCAGCGTTATTGCGCTGGCAAGTGCGGTTGATCAGGCTTTCGGCCAGACGAATCTGTTAGTGTACAGCGCCGGGATCGCCAAAGCGGCGCCGATCACCGATTTCCAACTGGGTGATTTCGATCGCTCATTGCAGGTGAATCTGGTGGGGTATTTTCTCTGTGCCCGCGAGTTTTCGCGCCTGATGATCCGCGACGGCGTTGCCGGGCGCATCATTCAGATCAACTCTAAATCCGGCAAGGTCGGCAGCAAACACAACTCTGGCTACAGCGCGGCCAAGTTCGGCGGCGTAGGGTTGACCCAATCGCTGGCGCTCGATCTGGCGGAGTATGGCATTACCGTGCACTCATTGATGCTCGGTAACCTGCTCAAATCCCCAATGTTCCAGTCGTTATTGCCGCAATACGCGCAGAAACTGGGGATCAAACCCGAAGACGTTGAGAAGTATTACACCGACAAAGTACCGCTCAAACGCGGCTGCGATTATCAGGACGTGCTGAACACCCTGCTGTTCTACGCCAGCGATAAGGCGTCGTACTGCACCGGTCAGTCGATCAACATTACCGGCGGGCAAGTGATGTTCTGATATATATCGGCTGAGGGCGAGATTGTCCCCCTCACCCCAACCCTCTCCCCAAGGGAGAGGGAGCCGATAAGTGCCACGGTTAAGACTGGAGTAAAGCGGTGGCGCATACCGCCCCTTAGCCCAAGGGAAAACAAGTCGATAAATACCACGGTTAATGCCGGAGTAAAACAGTGGCACATCCAGTCCCCTCTCCCTGTGGGAGAGGGCTAGGGTGAGGGGAAGATCACCTGATTTCCCCTTCATTTTTACACAGGAGCACAATCTCATGACCAGCGCACTCATCACCTTTGCCATTATCGCCTGGTTGATGCAAATCGCCCTCGGCTGGTGGCAGATTCAGCGTTTCAACCGCGCCTTTGATCGCCTGTGCCAGCTAGGCAACGTGGGCGTTGGCCGCTCTGGCGGGCGCTTCAAACCCCGCGTGATACTGGCACTGGCGTTCGATGAACAGCAGCGGGTGTGCGGTAGCATGCTGATGCGCGGCCTGACTATTTTCGCACAGCCTAAACAACTCACCGAGTTGCATGGCATGCATCAGCAAGATTTATGCCCGGATGTGATCTTCCCCGAGGATCAATCATGCAAAACTGCACTATTGTTAGCGATTACACCGAAATCATGATATTTTCACACTAAAAGACATTACCTTTCATAGTGAATTATTCACCGAGAGGAATGGTCAACTCTGGTGAACAGGAATCGCTATGAAACCAAAGCAGCGGCAAGCCGCTATTCTTGAATACTTGCAGCGACATGGCAAAACGGCAGTGGATGCACTGGCAGAACATTTCTCCACCACCGGCACCACCATCCGTAAAGACCTCACCCTGCTGGAAGAAGAGGGTGACGTGATCCGCACCTACGGCGGTGTGGTGCTCAGCCGTGACGATGGCGATCAACCCATCGATCGCAAAACCCATATCAATACCGAGAAGAAACGCCAGATTGCCTACGCCGCCATCAAACTGATCGACGACGGCGATTCGCTGATCTTCGACGCAGGTAGCACCGTATTGCAAATGGTGCCACATCTGGCGCAGTTCAATAACATCACCGTAATGACCAACAGCCTGCATATCGTCAATGCGCTGGTGGAGTTGGACAACGACCAGACCATTCTGATGCCCGGTGGCACCTATCGCAAAAAATCAGCCTCGTTTCACGGCAGCCTGGCCGAATCGGCGTTCCATCAGTTCAGCTTTGATAAACTGTTTATCGGTGCCGACGGGGTCGATCTCAACGCAGGAGTGACCACCTTCAATGAGGTACACAATGTCAGCAAAGCCATGTGCGAAGCTGCCAGCCGCATTGTGCTGCTGGTCGATTCCTCCAAATTCGGCCGTAAAAGCCCGAACGTGGTGTGCGAACTGGGCGTAGTGGATACGCTGATCACCGATAAAGGCATCAACCCGAGTTACCTCGCTGCGTTGCAGGCGAAAGGCATCAATATCATTCTGGTAGGAGACTCCGATGAGTAACGCCACTGCCCTGCTTAACTTTGCCCGCGAAACGCTGGAGATTGAACTGGCGGAAGCACAACGCCTGCTGACCCGACTGGACGATAATTTTGTCCGTGCCTGCGAACTGCTATTGAACTGCCAAGGTAAAGCGGTGATTTCCGGCATCGGTAAATCCGGCCATATCGGCAAAAAGATTGCCGCATCGCTGGCCAGCACCGGCACGCCGTCGTTCTTCGTCCATCCCGCCGAAGCGCTGCATGGCGATCTCGGCATGATCGGTGCCGACGATGTGGTGATCTTTATCTCTTATTCCGGCCGCGCCAAAGAGCTGGATCTGATCCTGCCGTTGCTGGCCGAAAGCCAGATCCCGGTGATCGCCATCACCGGCGGTAAAGAATCCCCGCTGGCGCTGGGCGCAGCCTGCACGTTGGATATCAGCGTAGAGCGTGAGGCCTGCCCAATGGGATTGGCCCCCACTTCCAGCGCTGTTAACACTCTGATGATGGGCGATGCGCTGGCCATGGCGCTGATGCGCCAGCGCGGTTTCAACGCGGAAGATTTTGCCCGCTCTCATCCGGGTGGCAGTTTGGGCGCACGCCTGTTAAACCGCGTCCACCACCTGATGCGCACCGGTGATCGCCTGCCGGTGGTTAAAGAAAGCGTCAACGTGATGGAGGCGATGCTGGAATTGAGCCGCACCGGCCTTGGTCTGGTCGCGGTGTGCGATGCTCAACAGAAAGTGGTAGGCGTATTTACCGACGGTGACCTGCGCCGCTGGCTGGTGAAGGGCAATAGCCTCGCTGATGCCCTCAGCCCGGCGATCACCCGCCCCGGCTATCGCCTGCCAGAACAGTGGCGGGCTGGTGAAGCATTGGAAGCCCTGCACGAACAACACATCAGCGCGGCCCCGGTCGTTAACCTTGACGGCGTGCTGGTGGGGGCGATCAACCTGCACGACCTGCATCAGGCTGGAGTCGGCTAAGGCTTATGCCGGGCGTTCTCTGCGCCCGGCCAACTTCACCACCAGGCATGAAAATGGTGCACTGGCCCAATACCCTGCCCCACTTCTAGGCTATCGGCCTGCTGCAAAGCTTGTTGCAGATAGGCCTTGGCCTCCATCACCGTTGCAACCCAATTCTCATGACGCGGGCGCAATGCCGCCAGCGCGGCTGAAAGTGTGCAGCCGGTGCCATGGGTATGCCGGGTCGCCACGCGCGGCGCAGTGAAACGCTGCTCCAGATCGGCGGTAAATAACCAATCCGGACTCTCACCTTCGTTCAAGTGCCCCCCTTTTATCAGCACCGCCTGGCAACCCATCGCCAGCAATGCCTGCCCCTGCTCGCGCATTTGCCGTTCATTCTCGGCCGGTGCGCAAGCCAGCAACGCCGCCGCTTCCGGCAAATTTGGCGTGATAAGAGAAACCAACGGCAATAATTCACGGCGGATAGACTCCACAGCCTCTGGTGCCAGCAGCGGATCGCCGCTTTTGGCAAGCATCACCGTATCGAGCACCACATAAGGCAGTTGATAGTGCCGCAGACGTTCCGCCACCGCAGTGACGATCTCCGCATTGGCTAGCATGCCGATCTTGGCGCTGTCGATCCGCACATCGCTGAGTACGGAATCAAGCTGGGCAGCCACAAAGGCTGGATCGATGTGATATACCGACTGCACCCCACGGGTGTTTTGCGCCACCAAGGCGGTGATCACGCTGGTACCATAGGCCCCCAGCGCCGAAAAAGCTTTCAGATCGGCCTGGATCCCCGCGCCACCGCTCGGATCGGTGCCCGCAATGGTTAGAGCATTAATACGTTTCATTGCAGATCCTCTGAGGTCAGTTGATAAAGCGCATCGAGAAATGCCGGGGTAAAGCTGCCGGGGCCGCTACAGCGTGCCACCGCACGTTCACCGCATAGCGACATCACCCGGCAAGCGGTGGCTACGTTATCCAACCGCTCGCCCGGCAGGCTGCAAAAGGCAGCCACTACCGCAGACAGCGCGCAGCCGGTGCCCACCACCCGCGTCATCAGGATATCGCCACCGGTCACGGCCCAGTCACGCTCGCCGTCGGTGATGTAATCCACCACCCCGCTCACCGCCACAATCGCACCGCTACTCTGGGCCAGTTCACGCGCTGCCGGTAACGCTGCCAGTGAGTCGTCATTGCTGTCGACGCCACGGCCGCTAGCCCGTAGACCGCTCAGCGCCATAATCTCCGACGCGTTACCGCGGATCGCCGCAGGCTGTAGCATCAGTAAACGCTGAGCAAAATCAGTGCGATAAGTCAAACCGCCCACCGCAACCGGATCCAACGCCCAAGGCTTGCCTGCGTGATTGGCAGCCTCGATAGCGGCCAACATCGACTCGGCCCGCGCGCTGTGCAGCGTACCGATATTGATCAGCAACGCATCCGCCACACGGCTGAACTGTGCGGCCTCGGCAGGCTCGACCACCATCGCCGGAGAAGCCCCTAGGGCCAGCAGAACATTGGCGGTCAATTCCTGTACCACTTCGTTAGTCAGGCAATGAATCAACGGGAGATGGCGTTTAAATTGGTGAAAACAGGCCGCGGCACGGTTGCCGGGTAACACATCAGGTCGAGTCAACATATTGCTCCCAACCGGCGTTCAAGAAGGCGGGTACCGGTTGAGATACCGAGACTTCCCTACGCTGGTATTATCCAGATCAGGTAATACGGGTAAATTCTCAGCCGATTACATCGGCACCCCGAGTCATTGAAAAATCATTAAATTTTTGTTGGCTGTCTCGCCAACGTCGATCAGGATAATCGCCAAACCTGGGGCTGTAAACCCATTTTAGGGAAGACTCCAGGTTGAGCCTATTTAGCTTAATGACAGGGAATATATTTGCAGGATAAATTTCAAAAAATAATGCATGCATTTTCCATATTAAACATGACGTCATTCTTTATGTTTTGTGCTGATTATGCATCACAACTCAAATTGAAACTTGACAAGGCAGCCGAAAAATTAGCGCGATTAATACTTAAAAATTAATGTCGATATGATCCCCAACAGGAACGATCAGACATACTCATTATCTGAAGCTTATTCTATTGCATTAATAAACAGAGATCGGGTAGATTGCTCCCGACCTCATAAGCTGCCGTTGTACTGGCTTAGGAGCAGGGAGTTCGTCTTGTTATTTAGGGATACATATAATGAGTTCTGTACCACAACAAAACACCACCTCGTTTGCTTTCGTTCTCGCCTCTTGGGCAGCACTCCTCGGCGGTTTTGGCGTGTTTCTGCTGGGCCTGTGGAATGCGGAAATGCAATTGAATGAAAAAGGCTATTATTTCGCCGTATTGATATTGGGCCTGTTTACCGCCATAACCATTCAAAAGACGGTCCGCGATCAGCAAGATGGCATTCCAGTGACTCATATTTATAGTATTACTTGCTGGGTGGCTTTTGCGATTGCCGTAGGCCTGTTATGCATCGGTTTGTGGAATGCCAAATTATTATTAAGTGAGAAAGGTTTCTACGGTGTCTCCTTCTTTCTTAGCCTGTTTGGCGCCATTGCGGTGCAGAAAAATACCCGCGATGCGGCCAAAAACTACGGCAGCGAAGCTGAATACAGCGTAGATAAAGATGTAACGGTAGAATAATGTATTGCTCAGGGGGTTAACCCCCTGATTATTACCCCATATAAATATCATCTTTACCATATAATAAGTTTAAACAACCTGCCAGTAACCGCTCTTAGTCGACCCAACTCTTGCTAATCGTTTTTCCTCCTGTAATACCTTGATAGTGCGCTCGATCGTACGGCTACTTACCTTCAACTCACCAGCAAGTTGCACAATAGTCATGGAAGGATTAGCGGTGACAGCAGCTAAGATGCGTTCTGCGGATGGATGAATTCAAATTCGTAATGGAATATGGAACTGGCAATCAACGGGTGGATATCAGTGTGCTGTAACCATGTCAGCAGATCGCTGACTAAACGCGGCAATTGATTGGCTGGCGGAGCCATATGAATCAGCTGCTTTTCCCGATACACGCCAACATTACCACTGCGCAACTGACCTGGCGCATCCACTAGGCCAACCATCAGTAAACGATGTGCTGCCAGTAAGTCATCAAACCGATGGCTCTGCCAGTCAGGCAATTTTTCATAGGCAAGGATCGCGTTACGAACTTCCTGAATATCTTTTGCCGGCGCCAATACCCGTTTACCATCCATGATCGCAGTAACCTGTTCGGTAGACAGACTGTTGTGCTCAATAGCCAATGATGCCTGGATAGTGCGGATACGGTTCTCTTTACGTAGCAAAGGGGAAGATTGTTCAGCCTGCGCAGCCCAACGGCCTAATAGCTCCCCCACCTCAACCACCTGATTCAGAATGTTTGGTGTTATGGTATAAGGCGGTTGATAACCTGCCATCGTGCTCCCCTCATTATCAAAAAAACAGGCCCAGAATCACCTTGCCAGCCCTCACACTACGCAAATCATGGTGTGTTGAGTACTAAATATCAAGCAGTTGACTGGTTTCACTTAGCTTCAACCTATTTAATGAGGTATTTTTATTCACTACCACTCAAATATGCGGCAGTTAAACCCTTCATTCGATACTTTCATAAAATAAATCAAATAATTAAAAGCAACCAACCCTCTTGCTTATTACCTGTAACCAGTCCTACATTTAATTATAAATATGAGGAAATTATCCTTTCTGGTCAGTTCACACAATGAAGGTGAAAACTATCAGCAAATTAATCAACTCAATATTGTTACTCGTGACCGTATTGATACCAAGCACCGCGGCCTATGCTGCTAGTGCTACGGATGTTGCCCCCTCTTCGCTGTTCAGCGCAAACAGCACAGACCCTATTGTTCTTGCCCAGCAACATTTTGAGCAGCTTGAATCCTATCAGGTTAAGATCGTTTCCCAATCGGCCCTGGGTGAAAATAATGTGATTCGATACAGCTATCGCAAGCCCGGCTATGTGCGGATGGATTTTACTGAGCCTCATCCGGGTGCGGTTCTGGTTTATAACCCAAGTAGCGGCACGGTTCGCCTATGGCCATTCGGTCTACATCAATTCCCGGTGCTAAATCTTTCACCGACAGACGCGTTGATACGCGATCAGAACGGCCATCAGGTGGATCAATCGGATGTTGGCACGTTACTGCGCAATATCCGCAGCCTGCAGCAAGGGGGTAAAACCACCATTGTTGGTAAAGAAATCTTGTTGGGGCAACCCGTATTGCACGTATCGATCAATGGCCCAAGCGGTTTCACAGTCAGCGGAGTTCACCGCTCTGAACTCTGGTTGGAGAATAGCCATAGTTTCCCTGTCAAAGTCGTGAGTTATGGCATTAATGGTCACATCATAGAAACCGTATTTATGGATGCAGTAGTGTTCAACCTTCGATTTCCCGATAATTTCTTTACCCCTTGATGCGGAGTTTAACTGCATGGCTGAGTATCAGCTTTCCACCACTTGGCGAATCAAAGCACCACTGCAAGAGGTATGGGATGCTCTTTACCATCCTGATGTCTGGCCAAATTGGTGGAAAAACTTAGTGCAGATTGTTGAGATAGAAAAAGGCGATGTGCTTGGTATCGGCGCATTGCATCGCCATACCTGGAAGGGCGTTCTCCCTTATCGGATAACTTTTGATATTCGCATATTAAATATCGTGCCTTTACAGCTTCTTGAAGGGCAAGCCAGTGGTGAAGTTGAAGGGATTGGGCGGTGGATCCTCTCTTATGACGGCACTGACACCCTCGCTTGTTACCATTGGGATATCCGAACCAATGCATTGTGGATGAACTGCCTGGCACCGCTTATAGCACCATTATTCCGCTGGAATCATTATGCCGTGATGCGCGAAGGGGCTAGAGGACTGGCTCGTAAATTAGGAACCCGCGTTGAAATGGATTGATGCTGATAACGATCTACCCTACGACATCCCCAAGCAATGCAAAGGAAACACCATGCAGATAAGACCCTACCAAGAGGCAGATCGCCCATTTCTGAGCGTTCTGTACCTTGCTGCACGCCGAGCGACCTTTACTTGGCGCGACACTCGCCATTACCAATTGGAGGATTTCGATCGCTCAACGCGGGGTGAAGAAATATGGGTAGCAGAAAAGGCAGGAAAACTATTGGGATTTGTATCGATTCACCGCGCTGACAATTTCATTCATCACCTGTATGTCGACCCCGATCTACCACCGCAGGGCATCGGCAGCGCATTGCTGCATGCGGCCGAACGCACCTTTACGTCGACCGGCTCGCTAAAATGCCTGGTGAAAAACCAAAAAGCCCTGGCGTTTTATCATAAGCATGGTTGGCAGAATATTGCGGCCGGTTGTGACGGCGGTGAGGAATATTATCTGCTGCACTGCCCAAAAGGACAAAATACACTACGGAGCTGAAGCCACACCTTGGATTTCACCGGTATATCCGGTGCGGGAAATCGCCGTCAGTAATGTCTGATTATCAAAACCTTCTGGCACAATCACCTCTGCCTGATGCGTTTTCAGAGAGGCTTTAGCCTTGATAACGCCGTCAGTAGCACGCAGTGCCTTATTGATGGAGATAACGCAGAGCGAGCATGTCATATCTTTGATATCGATAGTGACCTTTTGGTTTTCAGCCCATGCCTGCGGTGCCATTAAAACCAGAGCCAGCATCAGAAAAAAGCGCTTCTTCATTCCATCAACTCCCACAACCAGGGTAATACGTACGGATAGGTCATCAGAGCCAAAAGCAGCGGCACCGATAACCAATAAAGCCAGATCAATACTCGACGGCTAACGACATTCACACAAACGGGACGTGGCGACAGATAAAGCCGCCAGAATCCTCTCAGCATTAAACCGACAGAGAGAACCACCATCGGTAACTGCAACCATGATAGAGCCGGGATCCCCGTCAATCCGGCAGCGGAAATACCGAACACCAAATAGAGCAGCGGGCCAAGGCAGCAAAGCGTCGATGCGGCGGCTGCAAGCAGAGCCGCCAACAACGTCACCACGCTGCCCTTAAGGCTGTTCGACAGAGACGTAGTCATAACTAAATTCAGCCGGATCGTAGAAGTTCAACGGATCGCCATCCACTTCAGCATAAGGATAACCAAAGTTATTGAGGTCACCTTGTTCTGCCACTGGCGAAAGCGCAAAGTCACGGGCATAGTTAAAGCCCACCCAGTTCATTTCCCAGTTACCGAACAGATAATCACTGACGGCCTCAACGGCTGGATCACCGTTTTCTTTTTTCTCAGTTAAACGCATTTTTGTGACATCGGCCGGATCGGCCGGTAGCCAGCCGAAACCCGCCAGCCAGAACATGGCCCGACAGTGTTGCCCACCACTGATTTTCGCCACGCCCTGTTCGTCTGAGCTACCGAACGCCTTCTTCGAATAGTTGATGAGCTTGCGGGTGGCTCCCAGGCGAATACCAAACATCTCACGCGCCGGGATCCCACTGGCACGGCACAGCGCAACAAAAACGGAGTTAATGTCGGTACATTTCCCGCCCAGATTGCCGGTTTTGAGAATTTGGCCCACATCGCCGCTACCACAGCCGATCACCGAATCGTCGCGATGCATATGGGTTCTTACCCAATCATGGATTAACCGCGCCTGCTTCAGAGGTGACTTCTCGCTACCGATAATCTTCAGCGCCGTTTCTTTCACCACCCCATCCACCGGGATATGAGGAGTAGCGTTGAGATAGGGTTGTACCTCTGCGGGGAAAACCAGCTCGGTTTCAGGAAGATGCCATGCGGACAGTTGATTGTTCTTTAACGGTTCCCAGTCCAAGGTTTCAATCAGCATTTCCACTTTCATTTCCATCGGGCCTTTTGAATCCGGCCAGGATGCAAACAACGTTTTGGCCGCGTAACGGTTATTGGCCGTTAGATAAGCCTGCTGATAGTTGCCAGAAAAGGAAATGTGCTTCAGTTGCTGAAAGGCGGTGTCTTCCGGTACCGGGATCCACAGATTAGCCTTACCTTCAGAGCCTGCTGGCGCTTTCAGCCGATAAGTCTGCGTCATCACGAAACGTCTTCTTCTATCTACGCAGGTTGCCGCCGGTATGTCAGCTTTACGCGACTCAGACCAGGCAGGACTAATCAGACCAAAAGAAGATAACGCAGCAGCACCCTTGAGAAAATTACGCCTTTCCATCACATTTCCTTTATTGTCAGATAACGCCAAAGCCTTGCCCAGCGCCGGCGAGGAAAGATAGTACGCATCCTGTCAGCACAAAACAACACACTTGCCGCCTGATCAGGCATCGGGATATGAAAGGAAATATACGGTAAATGCCATGGGAGAAAGTGGAGAGGTATCAAGAATAACTAAAACCCTGCATCAGTATTCTGCAACAGAGCCGCTCAAGTAAGGTACTACACTGGAAGGTAAAGAACTGCCCCTGCGCTTTAAAATACTCTTTGCCTGAATCGCAACCAGGGGTTCAGTAAAGGCTCCAGTCCTCAAGACGCAGGCCATTGATGCGAACAAACTCACGTGTGTTATTGGTTACCAAAATAAACCCCTGCGAGCGGGCATGAGCCGCAATCATGCAGTCATACGGGCCAATGGGCGTACCAACCTTCGCCAGTTCGGCGCGCACCTGCCCGGTATGGATGGCGGCATCATTACCATAGCTCAGCACCTCAAGCCTGGCGGTAAAACCTTCCACCACCCTCAGGTTCTTCTCTGGGTTGCTGGATTTCTCCGCGCCGTAGATTAGCTCCATCAGCGTTACAGAACTGATACACATGCGGCCATAGTGCTGATTAAATGCTTCACGTACCGCCTGAGGCTTGTTTTTAATTGTGTAGATACAGATATTGGTATCCAACATGTATTTGAGCATCAGAACGCTTCCCTATCCTGTTCTCCCGGCTGTTCACGCGCCACCATAAAATCTGGTGTCACACTATCGCCATCAAACCAACTGTCCCACCCCTCGCCCGCTGGCGTAATAATACGCGCCCGGCCAACCGCAACGATGTCCACATGTTTGACATCCTCAGGTAAGGCCACTGCTTTTGGCAAGCGTACCGCCTGGCTGCGGTTGCTTTTAAACACCGTCGTTTTCTCCATCATTACCCCCTGTGGTGATGTTTTGTACCGATCATCAGCATAGGGAAATCAAGGGATATGTCAATGGGATATACATCGAGAATAAATGAGTTACAGCATTACGGATTGAATCTGATGGAGTTTCTCTTTTCTGGATAAATCCAATAAATCATGCTTTAAATTCGTTTTCCGAGTTTAAAACACTAATTAAGAGAATTATGGAACTTGCTCAGATTTCTAGTTAATTCTATAATTTTGGGTACTAACTCGCTTTATTTGGAGATTCTCACAATATGTTGGATTTAAGCTTCAAAAAGCCGAGTGAGATTGTCAAACGACTTTGTGAGCGCTTGCGCACTGAACGATTGGCGCAACAGATGACTCAAGCGGATGTGGCTGGCCGCGCAGGCATCGGCACCAATACCGTGTCCAATCTGGAAGCCGGGCGTAATGTCGGCTTCGAGAACGTGGTTCGCGTGGCGATGGTTCTTGGCCGAACCAAGGAACTCGAAGATCTGTTCCTGCCTAAGTTAGAGAGCCTCGAAGACATTCGCCGCTACGAAAACAGCGCCAATCGTCACCGTAGTAAGAGGAAGCCCAACAATGCTTGAGCAAGTGAACGTTTACTACGAAGGCTGGGGTGAACGGTGGCTCTGGGGTACGCTGATGTCTACGACGGCCCTCACCGGCCGCCCGCAGATTATGTTTGAGTACAGCAATGAGGCAAGGCAAAGGGGTTTCGAGTTATCGTCCTACACCCTACCGCTGGAAGGAACTCAGTTGCGTCGCGGTTTCCCCCTCCACCAATTGGGCCTGCCAGGGCCAGTCTATGACTCGTTGCCTGACGGTTGGGGCATGCTATTGATGGACCGATTATTCAGGCGCCGCGGGCTTACCACCGCACGCATCGGCCCATTGGAACGACTGACGTACATTGGCAGCAATGCTATGGGGGCTATGTCGTTCGAGCCTGTGGTGCCCGAGGGATTGGCGTCAAGTGTGCATATCCCACTCGACCTGCTTGCCACCGAAGTGCAGGAGGTGCTCCATGGTAACGATGGAGTATTTCTGCAGCGTTTGTTGCAGGTGGGTGGCTCACCTCAGGGTGCCAGACCGAAGGCGCTAATCTATCGCGATCCTCAAACCGGAAAGTTTACAACCGCTGCCACACAGGGCTTCGAAGCCTGGCTAGTCAAGTTCCCAGCCAAAGAGGAACATGCAGAAGTGTGCGCTATCGAGATGGTCTATGCCGAGTGTTTGCGTATGTGTGGCATCCCAACCCCAGATACGCAGTATTTCAGCCTGCCCAAAGGAATGGCGGCGTTCGCCAGTAAACGCTTTGACCGCCAAAACGATCTACGCATCCCCATGCAAAGCCTCGCTGCTTTTACCGGCACCGACTACCAGGTTTCAGGAGTTTTAGACTACGTTAACTTCCTGCGCGCAACCCAGATGTGCACCAACGATGTGCGCGAAAAAGCATTCGCTTTCGAGCGTGCCGCCTTCAATGTCGCGTTCAACAATCGAGACGATCACCCCAAGAACTTCGCCTATCTGATGTCGCCAACTGGCGATTGGAAGCTAGCACCCGCCTACGACGTGACCTTCTGCGAGGGGCCCGGTGGATACCACCAGATGGACGTGATGGGTGAGGCGCTGGCGATCGAACGCGCTGCCATGCTCCAACTTGCTGAGGAGGCTGAGGTTTCAGCGGAGGCCGCTAGCCGCATCATTGCCCGCATTTGCGATGTCGCAGGTCAGTTTGCCACGATCGCCGATCACCTGCTGCCACAGGTTATCACCCGAGACACTCTGCGCATGATCCAGGGCCGTATTGACCAAAACCTTGCTCTGCTGCGCTAGGGTTACACCGGTTGCAGAAACAAAAAAGCCCGCAATTACGCGGACTTAAACGGGGGGGTTTTGTACGTAGTTGTGCCAGACTTTAACTCATTCCCACTCAATCGTTGAAAGTCTACTTAATCAACTGATTTATAATAAATATTTACCAGTCAAAATATTAATGCCGTCAAATCTACCGGTGCCACTGTAAGGCGTCGTCTGTAGCCGTTCACAGGCACTGACAATGCCTGAGGTGTAACGTGCCGCGATATCAGCAGAAGCCGCCGTTGCAATATAACGGTACAGCGCTAACCCATATTCTTGCGCGGGTGGTGAGTGCTGTCACTGCGAAGCAGTGACAGCACCTTTGCAGCAAATAGCTCTGTGCTAGCACACCTAAACCTCGTTCGCCGCGAGGCAATTACCGGAGGATTAAACACCTATCCCCCGGTATTGCCGCCAGCGTCAGGCATTCCAGTCAAGCTTAAATCCCCAAGAGACAAAAATGAAAGAACGGGACTATATCTCCAAACGCATGGCAGTACGGTTTGCTAAGCCATAGCGCTTTTCCTCCTCAAGAATATCCTTGAGGAATGGAGGTTCCTTCGTGCCAGTCATCACCACAAAACCCAGTTTTGCATAAAATGGGGCATTCCAAGGCACGTGAACAAAGGTGGTCAGGTAGAAAGTGTTTTTGTTGAGCAAGCGCAAATGCTCCACAGCCCGCATAACAAGCGCGGAACCAATCCCCTTGCGCATATGCTTGGGATGCACATCCATTTGAGCTAGCAACGCGGCGTCTTCAACCAACTGCACAAGCGCATAGCCTATAGGACTTCCGTCCTCGGCAAGGGCCACCCAGAGCAGTCCTTTTTGCACCGCCTCGAGCAATATCTTTATCGGTACAGAATCTGAGCGGATGTGATCCGGTATGGAGCCTGGAGGGAAAATACTCGCAGCCGCAATTTCAATTGCACCCAGCAACGGGGCATGATCTGCGTTGGCCTGTTCTATGGTGTATTCTTTTTGCACTCGCCTTGCCTCACAATCTACTCGGACTCTTGCCGCAATTCCCGCAGGCATTTTTCAACAACAAATGCATCAGATAGCCCTTGAGCGATGAGCTTCTTTGCCTCGCGTCATCTTTCCCGTACATCTAATAACGTTATCTGATCATACCTGCCGAGTACGAGCGTTTCACGCCAGCCATTTATGCTGTAGTCGTAACGAAACGACACGGTTCCAGAAGGTAACACGGCAACATACAGCCCATCACGATCGACAACTTTATAAAGCCGATCTTTTGCTTTCAGCACTTTTAATTGGCTATCCGTCAGCACCTTCGCCTTCTCACACTTGTGAAAAATACCGTCAACCTAAACGGTATGTTTTCCAATCTACCACAAGCAATGCAAAGCGATACCGTCAAAAGTCACGGTATCAGAGAGCGGATTTCAATGGATTTTGATGGCTCGCAAAAAACAAAAAACCAGTAAATCATTTGATTTAACTGGCTTTTCAAGACATCAACGGCCTTCAGAAGACGCTAAAAACTTACTCCCACTCAATCGTCGCCGGTGGCTTACCGCTGATATCATAAACGACGCGGGAAATGCCGTTCACTTCGTTGATGATGCGGTTGGACACACGGCCGAGGAACTCGTACGGCAAGTGCGCCCAGTGCGCGGTCATAAAGTCGATGGTTTCTACCGCACGCAGTGAAACCACCCAGTCATATTTACGGCCATCGCCCATCACGCCGACGGAACGCACCGGCAGGAACACGGTGAACGCCTGGCTGACCTTGTTGTACAGGTCCGCTTTGTGCAGCTCTTCGATGAAGATCGCATCGGCACGGCGCAGCAGGTCGCAGTACTCTTTCTTCACTTCGCCCAGCACGCGCACGCCCAAACCTGGCCCTGGGAACGGGTGGCGATACAGCATGTCGTACGGCAGGCCCAGTTCCAGACCGATCTTGCGCACTTCGTCTTTGAACAGCTCTTTCAGCGGTTCAACCAGGCCCAGCTTCATCTCTTTCGGCAGGCCACCCACGTTGTGATGCGATTTAATCACGTGTGCTTTGCCAGTAGCAGAAGCGGCAGATTCGATCACGTCCGGGTAAATAGTGCCCTGCGCCAGCCATTTCACTTCGCTCTGCTTGCAGGCTTCTTCGTCGAACACTTCGACAAATACGCGACCAATGATTTTACGCTTGGCCTCTGGCTCATCCACACCCGCCAGCGCGCTCAGGAAGCGGTTCTCTGCCGCAACGTGCACAATGTTCAGGCCGAAGTGATCGCCGAACATTTCCAGCACCTGATCGGCTTCGTTCAGGCGCAGCAGGCCGTTGTCGACAAACACGCAGGTCAGGCGTTTGCCGATCGCGCGGTGCAACAGCATCGCGGTAACGGAAGAATCTACGCCGCCGGACAGGCCGAGGATCACGTGATCTTCACCTATCTGCTCACGCAGCCGCTCAATGGCATCTTCGATGATGGTGGCTGGCGTCCACAGGGCTTCACAGCCACAAATGTCCAACACGAAACGCTCCAGCATGCGCTGGCCCTGGCGGGTATGCGTCACTTCCGGGTGGAACTGCACGCCGTAGAAGCGTTTTTCTTCGTTAGCCATAATGGCGAACGGGCAGGTATCGGTGCTGGCTACGGTCACGAAATCGGCCGGGATGGCGGTCACTTTGTCACCGTGGCTCATCCACACATCCAGTAGCGGTTTGCCCGCCGGGCTGACGGCGTCTTCAATGTCGCGCACCAGCGCGCTTTTGGTGGTGATTTCTACCTGCGCATAGCCGAACTCACGCTCGTTAGAGCCTTGAACCTGGCCACCCAACTGCATCGCCATGGTCTGCATGCCGTAGCACACGCCCAATACCGGTACACCGGCGGTGAAGACGTATTCTGGCGCGCGCGGGCTGTTGTGCTCGGTGGTGCTTTCCGGGCCACCGGAAAGAATAATGCCGCTTGGGTTAAATTCGCGGATCTGCTCTTCGCTGACGTCCCAGGCCCACAGTTCGCAGTAAACGCCGATCTCACGCACGCGGCGGGCAACCAGTTGGGTATATTGCGAACCAAAGTCCAGAATGAGGATGCGATGCTTATGAATATTTTTTGACATGTGAGGCAAATTCCAGCAACAAAGAAAAAATGCAAAAAAATGTATTTGGGGTGAAGGATTTCCCCTCACCCACGCCTCTCCCTAGGGAGAGAACAAAACATTAGCCCATACGGTAGTTTGGTGACTCTTTGGTAATGGTCACGTCATGCACGTGGCTTTCTTGAATACCGGCGCTGCTGATACGCACAAATTCAGCCTTGGTACGCAGTTCATCGATCGTGCCACAGCCGGTCAAGCCCATGCAGGAGCGCAGGCCGCCCATCTGCTGGTGCACGATGGCTTTCAGCATGCCTTTGTACGCCACGCGGCCTTCAATACCTTCGGGCACCAGTTTATCAGCGGCGTTATCGGTCTGGAAGTAACGGTCTGAAGAGCCTTTGGACATCGCGCCCAAGGAGCCCATGCCACGATAAGATTTGAACGAACGGCCCTGATACAGCTCGATTTCGCCCGGAGATTCTTCCGTTCCTGCCAGCATCGAACCCACCATGACGCAGGATGCACCAGCAGCAATCGCTTTGGCGATATCACCCGAGAAGCGGATACCACCATCGGCAATCACCGGGATCCCGGTGCCTTCCAGCGCTTCTACCGCATCGGCAATCGCGGTGATTTGCGGTACGCCAACGCCGGTTACGATACGGGTGGTACAGATAGAACCTGGGCCAATACCTACTTTTACCGCGCTGACACCGGCTTCCACCAAGGCCTTAGCACCGGCTGCGGTCGCCACGTTGCCGCCAAGGATTTGCAGATCCGGGTATTTGGCACGGGTTTCACGGATGCGCTGCAACACACCTTCAGAATGGCCGTGCGAGGAGTCGATCAGCAATACGTCAACACCGGCAGCCACCAGCGCATCAACGCGCTCTTCGTTACCGGCACCGGCACCTACCGCTGCGCCAACGCGCAGGCGACCGTGTTCGTCTTTACAGGCGTTAGGCTTACGTTCTGCTTTCTGGAAATCTTTTACGGTGATCATGCCGATCAGATGGAAACTATCATCCACCACCAGCGCTTTCTCAACGCGTTTTTCGTGCATTTTTTGCAGCACAACTTCACGCGCTTCGCCTTCCTTGACAGTAACCAGACGCTCTTTCGGCGTCATCACCGCAGTGACTGGCTGGTTCAGATCGGTGACAAACCGCACGTCACGACCGGTAATGATCCCCACCAGTTCGTTGTCTTCGGCCACCACCGGGTAACCGGCAAAACCGTTGCGGGCGGTCAGCTCTTTGACTTCGGCCAGCGTGGTGCAAGGCGTAACGGTTTGTGGGTCCGTGACCACGCCGCTTTCATGTTTTTTCACACGGCGGACTTCTTCCGCCTGGCGCTCAATAGACATATTTTTGTGAATGAAGCCCAGGCCGCCTTCCTGCGCCAGCGCAATGGCCAGGCCGGATTCGGTGACGGTATCCATGGCTGCGGACAGCATAGGGATATTCAGGCGGATAGATTTGGTCAGTTGGGTGCCAAGATCTGCGGTATTAGGCAGAACTGTGGAGTGGGCTGGAACCAGGAGAACGTCGTCAAACGTTAGAGCTTCTTTAGCGATACGTAGCATGGGCAATATCTCACCAAGGTGGATGCGGAAAGGATAAAATATTGCCGTGGCATTCTACAGGGCGTAATCGATTGCCTCCAGCACTTTCTCACAAAAACTCTTGATTACTTGTTCCGGCGCTGTAGTATCGACCAATTAAGTGCTTGTTTTGAAATTTGATCTGGGTCACATGTCGCTACCTACTTCACCGTCCATTTTTACCGTAAGCCGCCTGAATCAGACGGTTCGACAGCTGTTGGAAATGGAAATGGGGCAGATTTGGCTCTCTGCCGAGATCTCCAATTTCTCCCAACCCTCTTCCGGCCACTGGTATTTCACGCTGAAGGATGACCGTGCGCAGGTGCGTTGTGCGATGTTCCGCAACAGCAACCGCCGCACCACCTTCCGCCCGCAAAATGGCCAGCAGGTTTTGGTACGCGCCAGCATCACGCTGTATGAACCGCGTGGCGACTATCAGCTGATTGCCGAAAGCATGCAACCCGCCGGTGACGGCCTGCTGCAACAGCAGTTCGAACAGTTGAAACAGCACCTGGCGGCCGAAGGGCTGTTCGATCAGCAGTTCAAACAACCGCTCCCCAGCCCTGCCCAATGCGTCGGTGTGATCACTTCCGCCAGCGGTGCGGCGCTGCATGACATTCTGCAAGTATTGCAACGGCGCGATCCTTCCCTGCCGATCGTGATTTATCCTACTTCTGTGCAAGGCGCAGAAGCACCGTTGCAGATCGTGCGCGCCATCGAAACCGCTAACCGCCGTGATGAGTGTGATGTGCTGATCGTCGGCCGTGGCGGGGGTTCGCTGGAAGACTTGTGGAGCTTTAACGACGAACGCGTGGCGCGAGCGATTTTCGCCAGCCATATTCCGATTGTCAGCGCCGTCGGCCATGAAACCGACGTCACCATCGCCGATTTTGTCGCAGACCTGCGCGCACCGACGCCTTCCGCCGCCGCCGAGCTGATCAGCCGCAACCAGCTTGAGCTGTTGCGCCAGTTGCAGTCGCAGCAGCAACGGCTGGAAATGGCGATGGACTATTATCTGGCACAGCGGCAACAGCAGTTCACCCGTATCAATCACCGTCTGCAACAGCAGCACCCACACTTGCGCCTGGCGCGGCAGCAGACGCTGTTGTTCAAGCTACAACGCCGCCTGGAAGAAGGTATGCAGCAGCAATTGCGGCTCTCCTCACGCCGCAGCGAACGCGCTCAGCAGCGTTTGGGTCAAGTTCAGCCAATGGGCCGGATCCACCGTTTGCAGCAGCGCCTGCAACAGCAAGAATACCGCTTGCAACAAGGGCTGGAACGGCAGCTCAACGGCTATCGTCAGCGCTTTGGCGTGGCTTGCAGCCAGTTGGAAACCGTTAGTCCATTAGCCACTCTGGCACGCGGCTATAGCGTGACACAAACGCCGCGTGGCGAACTGTTGAAAACCACCAAGCAGGCGCAAGTCGGGGAAATGCTGAAAACCCGTCTGCAAGATGGCTGGGTGGAAAGCGAAGTGAAAACCATCACCGTAGCAAAGAAACCACGCAAGAAGCGCGCGGTTGAATAGTGACCATAATCTTGCCGCGGTGAAACGGGGCTGTATCCCGCTCTTTTAGCGGATACAGCCACATGAGATTTACATTTATTTGGCAGCAATACACTCCACTTCAGCCTTAGCGCCTAATGCCAAACCGCTCACGCCAAATGCACTGCGTGCAGGATAGGGTTTGCTAAAAAAGGTTTGATAGACTTCGTTAAACTCGGCCCATTCCGACATATCAGCTAACATTACCGTGCACTTGATAATATCCTTCATGTCATACCCTTTATCATTCAGCGATGCTCTGATATTTTCAAAAATTCTTTTCGTTTCGGATTTAATACCACCAGGAATAACTTTAAAGGTATTATCAGGTTGTCTTTCTGAAGCAATCTCCCCAGAAAGAAACAGTAAATTACCCACTTTAACCCCGTCAGAGAAGGGTAGCCCGGTAAACTTACCTGAATCAAAAAAGGTAATTCTATTTTCACCCTCGTGAGGTTTATCTTTAGCGATGGCAGAGGTACTTCCGTAAATAAAAATCGCCATTAAAAATATTGATATATATTTAGCCACAATCATCTCTCCATGTGATAGATATTACCTAAATTAGTCAACCAGATATCATTTCTTTATTTTTGAAAAGTAAACACGTTAGTTTTTTTACATGTAAATATATAGATACAATTTCTTATAAAAAGGGATATAACAGTTCTTTTATGGGAAATATACCTAAAGAAAACGCTATGGTTAACAGCCTGCAAGAGCCAAAAAATTATCCCCAAGGGCAGTATGGAATATGCCTTTGGGGATCGGTTCAATGACGGCCAAGGTTTTAGGCCTTTAACATCATCTTTAACTCAACGCATAACTATTACAGCGCAACCCATTCACCCACAGCTCACGGGTTTCACCGGCGGGCAGCGTGATATCCAGCGTTTGCCAGGCCGGTTTAAAGTGCCCTTCGGTGGTGATGGTCAGCTCAATACGTGCATTGTCGCTCACCGCCTGCCAAAGTAGCCATAGCGCGTTATCCTGCTGCCAGCCGTAGCTTTCACCATCGTCTTCAAACAACATCCCAGCAGAGCGCCCACAGCCTTTGGTGGGGAATAGCTGCAATTCGCGGCGATCGTCTGCGGCGATATCCACATGGCCCAAACGCTGCGACAGCGGCAACGCAGCACCGGCGCGCACCAGCAGCGGCAGACGCTCCAACGGAGCATCCAGTACGATAGTTTGACCGCCGCTGTACCACTGGCCGCTGTAGAAGCAGTACCAGCCATCGCCGTTGTCCGGCAGATAAACCTCACGCTGGCGCTGCCCCTGCTCCACCACGCTGGCTACCAGCAGATCGCGGCCAATCAGGAAGTCATCGGTTTCGCGCCAGGTACGTTCATCATGCTCGTGATCGAGGAACGTTGGCCGCAGCATCGGCTCATCGTCGGTGCTCGCCAGCCATAGCAAGGTGTAGAAGTAAGGCATCAGGCGATAACGCAGGTTGATGGCCTCACGGATCATCGGCGTGGCGGCTGGATACATCCAGGGTTCGTTGACGGTCGCGTCGTCGTTCCATGAATGGATGGTAAAGCGTGGATGCATCACACCGTTTTGTACCCAACGCACAAACAGCTCGGCATCCGGCTTATCACCGGAAAAACCGCCGACGTCATGCCCGACGTTAAACAACCCCGAAAGACTCATGCCCAATCCCATTCGCGTGTTGTAACGTAGAGTCTGCCAATTGGTGCGGTTATCACCGCTCCAGGTTTGCACATAGCGCTGCATGCCAGCACAGCCGGAACGGGAGATCAGGTAAGGGCGCAAATGCGGCGCAAAACGCTGCTGTGCCTCCAGCGAGGCGCGCATCATCAGCAACGGCATCACCGGGCGGATATGCTTGATGGCGATCGGCTGACCAAAGCCGTGGCAGCGCGCTTCGCCGTCCCACACTTCATATTCGTTGTTGTCATTCCAAGTGGCATCAATGCCCTTGGCCAGCAGTTGCTCGGTAACGCCCTGTTGCCACCAGCGCACAGTGTCCGGGTTGGTGAAATCGAGGTGCGAACCTTCATCGTCCCAGAAGCTTGAGCGTTCCGGGCTGTTGCTTTCCGAATCTCGGATAAACAACCCCTGCTCTGCCACCTGCTGATACTGTGGGTGATCCTGCAACAGGCAAGGCTTGATATTCGCCGCCAGCTTCAGCCCGGCATCGTGAAAGGCTTTACTGAGCTGTTCAGGCTGCGGCACTTTGTCGTAGTTCCAGTTGAACACGTAACGTTTGTTGCCAATCGAGGTGTAGCCGGAAGAGAGCTGGAACGAATCACAGGGAATATCGTGTTGCCTGCACAGTTGGATAAACTGCTGCAACTGCTGCTGGGCGTCCGGTGCATCGGTGTAGTGCATGGTGGAACCACTGTAGCCTAGGCTCCATTTCGGCCCGAAGTGCGTTTTACCGGTCAGGCGCACAAACGCCTTGGTGACATCCAGCACTTTCGGGCCGAGGAACAGATAGTAATCCAGATCCCCCGCCTCGGCCTGATAGCGGCGGTAGGCCAGATGATAGTTGTCAATCTCATTACCAAGATCCAACCAGCAACTGCTCAGGTTGTCGTAAAACACCCCGAAGCTGACGTCTGCACGGCGGGTAATGGTAAATGGAATATGTTTGTAGAGCGGATCGGTACTGGCGGCGTTGTAACCCATCGCATCCAGATTACGCATCTCAAAACGGCGGCCGCTACGCTCCAGATCGCCAGTCTTTTCCCCCAAACCATAGTAACGCTCGCTGGCAAAGCGGCGCTGATAATGCGCCACCCCGTCGCCGTGCGCATTGAGCAGATAAGCACTGGTGGGGCGATCCGCCGCCAACGGCTGCCATTCCCCCTCTGCATTACAATATTCCCACTCCAGCCACAGCGGTTGATGCACCGTCACGCGCAGTTGCGGGGTGATCAACGTCAAACTTTCACCGTTGCGCTGCAATTGGTAACCGGGCAGACCAAAACCCGCCACGCTGAGGCGATCCCGCCCTTCCCACGGAACATCTCCTTCCGGGGCAATACTCCAGGTGCGGTTCAACGCCAGTTCGCCATTGCGTTTGATCAGCACGCGGAACAGTGAGTTTTCCAAGACGTAGAGGCAGAACAGGTGCCGCTCATCCACCAGCAACTCAATGTGATCGGCGTATTGCCCCGCCAATGTCCAATTCTTTAACGTTTTCATAGAGACTCAGCTTAAACAGTAGGTGAAGATTTCTTACCGCGTTCAGCGATCAGGCCAATCAGGAACATGGCACCGATCAAATCGAAGAAGCCCATGGCGACGAACAGCGGGTTGAAGCCAACAGTGTCGGAAACCGCACCGATCAGCAGCGTAAACAGGAAACTGGCGATCCAGGCGCTGGAACCGCGCATGCCGTTAACCGTCGCCATCTGGTTTTTATCGAACGATTCCACCACCAGCGCGCTCAACATGCAGGAGATCACCTGGTGACCAAAGCCGCCAACGGAGATCAACGCAATGGCGATATAGGGATCTTTAGTGATCGCCACAAACGCCAGCGATACCATCATAAAAGCCCCGGTGACCGAACTTGCCACCACCGAGTTCACCCGTGAACAACCAAACCATTTGCGATACAGCGTGGTGAGATAACCACTGGCAACGCTACCAATATCCGCCGCCAGGAACGGCAACCAGGCAAACATGGCGATCTGTTTGAGATCCATACCGCGCTCGGTAGCCAAATAAAGTGGAACCCAAAAACTGAATACCGCCCAGGCAGGCTCAGCCAGAAACGCCGGGATAGCGATACCGTAGAATTTTTTGTTTCTGCACAGGATCGCCAGCGATTTGAAGAACGGCAACTTTGGTAGCACCGGTTCGTTATCTTCATGGATCAGATCAAATTCTTTCTGGCTCAGATTCGGGTGCTCTTTAGGGGAATGGTAAAACACCCACCACAGGACCACCCACACCAGCGCCAATGCGCCAGAGAACAGGAATGCCCCCTGCCAACCAAAAGAAACGTGCGCAATGACGATGATCGGCGGGGCCAGCATCGCACCGATGGAAAACCCGACGCCCGCCCAACCTGCGGCAATCGGCCGTTCCTTTTTCGGGAACCAGTCGGAAATCGCTTTGGCGTTGCCCGGTGTGGCGGCCGCTTCCGCTCCCCCCATGAAGAAACGCAGGATCGCCAGTTGCAACCAAGTGCCTGCCCCGGCGTGCATCATACAAACCACCGCCCAGATACTGGCGCAGATCAGGAAGCCCATCTTCAGGCCGATAACGTCAATCAACCAGCCGCAGATCGGCTGGAATACGGTATAAGCCAACTGGAACGAGGCCACCACCCAGGAATATTGTTCGGTGGTCATATTGAGGCTGGTTTTCAGTTCCGGTGCCAGAATCCCCAGTGAGTTACGGGTAATGTAGTTAACCGTCACCCCCAGCAGGAATAGCGCCAGCATCCACCAGCGTAACGATTTAAATTTACGGGCGCTGCTGCGCGCAGCAGTTTGTTCGATTTCTACGCTCATCTCGAATCTCCGTGGTGACGATGCACCTTTTTGGTAGAGCACATTTTGCTATCGGAGGTGTTAACAGCGAACTCTTGTGATAACGCTCACAAATACAACGTCGCCATTATGACAACCCTATGATTTAATTTGTTTTACTTGTAATCCAGCCCAATGAATTGGCCTGATAAATCGATAAAATTGGTGTGCCAAAGCAGACTAACCAGTGAAGCGAGGGATCGAAATGACGTTTTTTGCAAAAATTTTCATCAGCAAGTTAAAATATCGCCATAATGGCAGCCGGAAGCCGCTGACAAGCCAGAAAATACGGTGAAAATATTCTCACGGACGAATTTGAAGGAGATCACAGAATGAACGGAAAGCTGAAAATACAGGAAATTGCCCGCCAAACCGGCCTTTCCATCAGTACCGTTTCCCGCGTGTTGGCAGGGAAAGCCAATACCAGCCAAGCTGCACGGCAACGGGTGCTGGAGTGCGCACAGCAGAACGGCATTCTGCAAGGCCTTTCCAGCGGTAGGCTGATGCTGAACAATGTGATGGTGTTTGCGCCACAGCGCGCCTTCGACGTGCGTACCGATATCTTCTATTACAAGGTGATTCAGGGGATCACCGCCGCACTGGCACAGCATGAAGTACGGCTCCGTTACTGCGGGCTGGAGGAAATCCACAGTGACAGCGCACTGTTTATGGAAAAGATGAGCGATCCGCAGACCGAAGCGGCGCTGATTATCGGCATTGATGATGAGCATATCCATACGCTGGCGGCCGATCTGAATAAACCCTGCGTGCTGATTAACTGCACGGATCGCCAGATGCGGCTGGACAGCGTTTCACCCGATCATCAATTAATTGGTGAACACTCTGCCAACTATCTGTTCCAGCAAGGCCATAGCCGCATCCTCAACTTGCAATGCCTGCGTCGTAACACTATGGAGCTGCGTCTGGCGGGCATCCGACAGGCCTATGTGCGGCATAATATTCCCTTCGATGATGGCCAGCACCTGATCACTACCTCCGGTTTTGGCAGCCAAGAGGCCGAGCAGGCACTCACCACCTTTATCAACAGCATTGACGATCGTGCGCGCTTGCCAAGCGCCATCCTGATCGGCGGTGACTATATGGCCGTCGGCGCAGTAAACGCCCTCAAGAAATTGCAACTCAGCGTACCGGGGGATATTTCGGTGATGAGCACCGACGGTTTTAATCTGGCAGAAATCCACGATGTGCCACTCACCTCGGTGCACGTACCGCGCGATGAGTTGGGGATGGAAGCCATTGGGTTATTGCAGCGCCGTATGCTGCGGCCAGATGCGCCACCGTGCAATATGCTGCTGTGCGGGCGGTTGGTGATGCGGGCTTCGGTTAAGCGCCTCAGCCCTAATAAGGTGACACCGGCGGTAAGCACTCACGATCACCGCCTGTATGATGTATAAGCCTGGAACTATTAAAGCGGCTGATAGCTGAACTTGACGCGCTTTTTAGAAATCAGCCCGTGGCCATGTTGGCACAGATAATCCACCGCGCCGCAGGCTTTCAACTCCTGCAATGGTTGCCCACAGTCGGGGCACTCAGCAAGCTGCCGGTAGTTGCTGTTACACGTATCACAGTGATAGTGACCATTCACCCAGCTCATCGGCTGAGCACAGTTTGGGCAAGGTGCGTCCATCTTTCCTCCCGATTAAATCACGCCCCACGAGCGTAGGAGATAAATCCCCAACGCGGTGGTAAAAAATGAGCCTACGGTGGTGATGGCAATAATATTGGCAGCCAGCGTGGCATTGCCGCCCATCGCGCGAGTCATGACATAGCTGCCCGACGCCGTCGGCGTCGCCGAGAATAGGAAGATAATCCCCAGCGCCGCACCGTGGAAACCAAATAGCCATCCCCCCAACGTCATCAGCATCGGCACCAAAAACAGCTTAGCGGATGACGATAACGCAGCGACGTTGGAAGAACGGAACATGGCGCGTAAATCGAGGCTGGCACCGGTACACAGCAGTGCCAACGGCAGCGAAAGCCCGGAGATATAACTGCCGGTCTGTTTGAACACCTGCGGTATCCCCAGCCCGGTTTGCGCATAGGCCAAGCCACTCAGCAAGCCAATAATCAGTGGATTGGTGACGATGCTGCGCAACAAGGACAGGTGCTTGATCTTCTTACCCTCGCCGCCCTGCAAGCTGCGCGTCAGAGTAATCACCGACAGCACATTAAACAGGATCACCGTGACGGTCAGATACAGCGAGGCGATGGCCACGCCTTCATCACCATAGGCGCTCATGGCGTAGGCCAGGCCAACGATCGCCGTATTGGCACGGAAGCCGCCTTGCACAAACACGCCGCGTTCGCGGGGTTCTTTCACCAACCACTTAGCCGCGACCTCCAGCAATAAGAAGGTAACCAGAGTGCCCAACGCGCCATAAATCACCAGCGGAAAGTTATCCCGCAGCTGTGGATGATTGGTGGCAATGCTGAAAAACAACAGGCAGGGCAGCGCCAGGTTGAACACCAGCTTGCTGGCACCGTCGATAAAACGATCGTCCATCAGCCGCGTGTGACGCAGCACGATCCCCAACAGCATCATCAGCAAATTCGGGACGGTAACATTAAATGCAAAACTCCAGGTTTCCCAGGACATGACGTTCCTTCGCTGGTGCCGGTAAGAAGGTGGTAATACGCAGATAATAAAACGCTTTCAGGCAGATAAAAATAGGGCGCGGTATCATTTACCAAGCCCTCAGACTGCTGACAAAGCCCGTTATTAGGGGGAGCGTGCCGAAGGGGTCGTAGCGGCGTAAGCCGCCGGAGTGCCCCTCGGTGCGCTAGACCCGAGTATCTCGGGTTCAAAAGCCACTTTGTCATCAACCTCAGGGCGCGGTATTATTTACCACGCCCTTATTGCTGTTATTTTGACTTTTTCAGATGGCTCATCAAGCGCTTACGCTTACGCATCTGATTCGGGGTCAAGGTATTGCGTTTGCCAGCAAACGGGTTGTCCCCTTCTTTGAACTGAATGCGGATCGGCGTGCCCATCACGTTCAGTGAACGACGGAAATAGTTCATCAGATAACGCTTGTACGAATCCGACAAATCGGCCACTTGGTTACCGTGGATCACCACGATTGGCGGGTTATAACCACCAGCATGAGCATATTTCAGCTTCACGCGGCGGCCGCGCACCAACGGCGGCTGATGGTCATCGGCGGCCATCTGCATGATCTTGGTGAGCATCGAGGTATTAACACGACGGGTCGAACAGTCGTAAGCTTCCAGTACCGATTCGAACAGGTTGCCAACGCCGCTGCCGTGCAGCGCAGAGATAAAGTGCACGCGGGCGAAATCGACGAAGCCCAGGCGCAGATCGAGCATCTCTTTCACGTGCTCACGATCTTCTTCACTCATGCCATCCCACTTGTTGACCGCAATCACCAGTGAGCGCCCACTATTGAGGATAAAGCCTAACAACGAGAGATCCTGATCGGAAATACCTTCACGAGCGTCGATCACCAGCAGCACCACGTTAGCATCTTCAATTGCCTGCAACGTTTTGATTACCGAGAATTTCTCTACCGTCTCGGTGACCTTGCCACGCTTACGCACTCCGGCGGTATCAATCAGCACATATTCGCGCTCATCACGTACCATCGGGATATAAATGCTGTCACGGGTGGTGCCCGGCATGTCATACACCACCACGCGCTCCTCACCGAGGATGCGGTTAGTCAGTGTTGACTTACCCACGTTAGGGCGGCCAACAATCGCCAGTTTGATCGGCAAGTCCTGCGGGTTGAAGTCGTCTTCCGGCTCTTCGCCTTCGCCGTCTTCCGCCATTTCATCGTCTTGCGCCGCCCAATAAGCGGCGTTAGCCTCTTCTTCGGTCAGCTCTGCTTCTTCTGGTTTTTCCGGCAGGAACGGCACCAGTACGTGTTCGATCAGCTGTGCAACACCGCGCCCGTGGGAAGCGGCGATCGCATACACTTCACCCAGCCCCAGCGAATAGAAATCGGCGGTGGCGGTATCAGGATCCATACCGTCGGTTTTGTTGGCGACCAGGAAAGTGGCCTTCTGACGGCTGCGCAGATGCTGGGCAATGCCCTGATCGGCTGGCATCAACCCGGCACGGGCATCCACCATAAACAGAACAATGTCCGCTTCTTCAATCGCCAGCAGCGATTGGCCCGCCATACGGGTTTCTACACCGTCTTCCGTGCCGTCAATACCCCCGGTATCGACGATAATAAATTCGTTGCCCTCAACTTCAGCACGACCATACTTACGGTCTCGCGTTAGCCCGGGGAAATCCGCCACCAGCGCATCGCGCGTCTGTGTTAAACGGTTAAACAAGGTGGATTTACCCACATTCGGGCGCCCGACCAGCGCGACGACAGGTATCATGGTTGAAGCCTCATTACTTAATAATCAATGCGTAACCACGCAGCACAATAGACTCGTCATACTTCAAATTGCATGTGCGTTGGCTGCGTTTGTTCGCCCCAGTCACATAGTGGCCTATGCTCCTGGGGACTCTCAAACTTACCGCCTTCCTGCAACTCGAATTATTTAGAGTACACAGCGACAGCGTCGTTTTAAAAACACGAAACGGCCCCTGAACATCAGGAGCCGTTATCCCCTTACTCTTTCAAGCTGCGGTACTGTTGGTAATACTCGCTTACCACCTAGCCGCAACTTGAAATTTGTCGGGTAGACAAACCGGTACGTTAGCGGGTGAAAGCGTAAACTTTACCGCCACGCGCCTGGATCAGCAGCTTATCGCCAGCCACAATCGGTGCAGACAGGAAGCCGGAGCTATCCACTTTCTGCTGAGCCACAAAACGGCCATCGGTCGTGTTGATCCAGTGCAGGTAACCTTCGGCATCCCCAACCACCAGATAGCCATTATACAATGCAGGTGCAGTCAAACCGCGATGCAGTAGATCGCTTTGGCGCCACAGGCTGGCACCACCATCGGTATTCATTGCCACAACACGATCGTCCTGATCAACCAGGTAGATACGGCCAGCGTCAACGATGAAATCGTTCACTGAGCCCATCTCACGCTTCCACACGATCTGGCCAGAACGCAGATCCAGCGCCGTCAGGTTACCATTGTAACCCAATGCGTACACCACGTTATCAACAATCACCGGGGTGGTATCCACATCGTTCAGGCGATCGATTTCGGTCGCACCACTCGGTTGGGTAACACGCTGTTGCCAGATCAACTGACCCTGCTGCATCAGCACGGCGCTGACGCGGCCGTTATCACCACCGACGATCGCTGCACCAAACGCGACAGCAGGCGCAGATTCACCACGCAGTGACAACGAAGGAATATCCAGGTTGACCGTCCACTTGATCGCACCATCAGACTCATTCAATGCCTGCAACTGGCCGTTAGTGGTATGGATCAGCACCATGCCGTCGGCAACCACCGGACGGGAAATGGCCTCACCTGCCACTTTGGTCTGCCAGGTCACTTTACCGTCTGAGGTATTCAGCGCATAAACGATCGCCTTCTCGCTACCAACGTACACGTTAGAGCCAGAAACCGTCAGGCCGCCAGACAGCAACGCAGGTTGGTTACTGGAGAAGAAACGGGTTTTTTCTGAAAGATCAACCGTCCACTTCTCTTTACCTTCCAGCAGATCCATCGCTTTCACGGTGCCACGGCGATCGGCCGCATATACGGTGCCGTCCTGGAACGCCGGGCGCAGGTGGGAATAGTATTCACCGACTCCATCACCGACCGACGTGCTCCACACTTTATTTGGCGTGAATTGATTTTCAACTGTTGGCAGCGGCGACATGGTAACCACGTCTTCTTCGCTGCTAAACAGCGAGCAACCACTCAGCAAGGCAACGGAAACCAGCCCGACCAAGAGTGTTTTACGCAATTGCATGGGAATTCCCCTTAGCTGGACAAGTTATTCAATTTCATGCGCATCAACCCTGCAAGCGCCTGAGAAGCATTGGATTCGATGCCTTTACTGTAAGCATCACGGGCACCTTGGGTATCGCCTTTCGCCAACAGTACGTCACCACGTACGTCTTGTACCATGGCCAACCAGCCATCGCCCTTCACGCCATCCAGCGTTTTCAGCGCTTCATCCAGCTTTTTCTCCTGCAACTGCACACGCGCCAGACGCAGGTTAATCATCGCCAGCAGGCTTTCATCTTTGGCCTGGCTCTGCGCCATCACCAATTGCTGTTCTGCTTTCGCGAAATCGTTTTGTTCAACAAAGTGCTTAGCCAACTGCAACGCTGCCAGTACGCCGTAGTTATTGCTGTTGGCTTGGATAAATTTCTCAGCCACAGCCACATCATCCGCTTTTCCGGCTGCAAGCTGTTCGCTGGCCTGTTGATAAGCATCCGAAGCCGCCATCATGTTGGCGTTTTGGTGGCTCTGCCAATAGCGCCAACCCAGCAGGGCACCAATACCGAGCACAACGCCCACGGCCAATGCCTTACCGTTTTCGATAAAGAAATTACGCACGGCATCAAGTTGTTCGTTTTCAGTGGTATAGACTTCCACGGTGTCCTTCTCCTTAACCTAACATCAAGGCCAGACGCGTTGCGACTTCGCTTTGCGCCAGCGTTTCTTGTTCACCACTGCGCAGGTCTTTAACCACCACCTGCTGTGCCGCAACTTCATTTTCGCCCAGGATCAGGGCAATGCGAGCGCCCCATTTGTCTGCCCGGGTGATCTGCTTCTTAAAGTTACCGCCACCATAGTTGGTCATTAATTTAATCTGCGGTGCTGCATCACGCACGCTTTCTGCCAGTTGCATCGCGGCACTCTGCGCGCCTGCACCGGAAGAGATAACATAAACATCAATGGTAGCCGGCGCTTTGAAGTCTGGATTGACGGCCTGAACCAGCAACACCAGACGCTCCAGCCCCATGGCAAAACCCACGGCAGGAGTAGCACGCCCGCCCAGTTGCTCAACCAGGCCGTCGTAACGGCCACCGGCACACACAGTGCCCTGCGCGCCGAGACTGGTGGTCACCCACTCAAATACCGTGCGGTTGTAATAATCCAGACCACGAACCAGACGTTCGTTGACGGTATATGGGATACCTGCCAGCGTCAAAAGTTCACATAAGCCATTGAAGTGCTCTTTGGATTCTTCATCAAGATGCTCAGAAAGGCGCGGCGCATCGTTCAGCAGGACCTGCACTTCGGGATTTTTGGAGTCCAATACGCGCAGTGGGTTGCTGTACATGCGGCGTTTGCAGTCTTCGTCCAGCTTTTCCTGATGCTGTTCCAGGAAGGCGACCAGCGCATCACGGTAATTGGCACGCGCTTCCAACGAACCAATTGAGTTCAGTTCCAGTTGGACATGCTCGGCAATACCCAAGGCTCTCCACCAGCGGGCGCTAAGCAGGATGAGCTCGGCATCAATATCCGGCCCCTGCAGGCCAAAGACTTCGGCCCCTAACTGATGAAACTGGCGATAGCGGCCTTTTTGTGGGCGCTCATAGCGGAACATCGGGCCGATGTACCACAGACGCTGCTCTTGATTGTACAGCAGACCATGTTCGATACCGGCGCGCACGCAGCCAGCCGTCCCTTCCGGGCGCAGCGTCAGGCTTTCGCCGTTGCGATCGTCAAAGGTATACATCTCTTTTTCTACGACATCGGTCACTTCACCAATGGCGCGTTTAAATAACGGGGTCTGCTCTACAATCGGCAAGCGGATTTCGCTATAACCGTAGCCGCTCAGCACCTGTTTAAGAGTGCCTTCAATTCGCTGCCATAATGCCGTGTCTTCCGGCAGGTAATCGTTCATGCCGCGAATGGCTTGAATGTTTTTTGCCACGTGAGTTCTCTGTCCGTTTTATATAAAAATGAACCCGATTATAGGGACTTTGCCACCCACGGTTCAATGTGGATACGCTTTTAAGCCCACAGGGCTCATCAAAAAGCGGGCCTAAATGCCCGCTACACCGACTTTATTGCTTACTTTTCCAGCAAATTGACCGCAATGCGCTTGGATTGATCCAGCATCGCTGCTTTGGCGCGAATCTTCGCCTCCAGTTGGTCAATCATCTGCTCGTTGTCAAAACGCTCTTTCTGACGCACGCCGTCTTCATAAAAACCGCTCTTATTATGCCCGCCGGTCACGCCTAAGGTAGACACCAGCGCTTCCCCCGGCCCGTTCACCACGCAACCGATAATGGAAACATCCATCGGCGTGATGATATCTTCCAGGCGCTGTTCCAGCGCGTTGACGGTACCAATCACGTCAAACTCCTGACGTGAACAGGTTGGGCAAGCGATAAAATTGATACCGCGTGCGCGGATGCGCAGCGACTTCAGGATATCAAAACCGACTTTCACTTCTTCTATCGGATCGGCGGCCAGCGAGATACGCAAGGTATCGCCAATGCCTTCCGACAGCAGCATGCCCAGGCCAATCGCCGACTTCACGGAACCGCTGCGAGCGCCACCGGCTTCGGTAATGCCCAGATGCAACGGTTGGTCAATACGGGAGGCTAACAAACGATAAGATTGCACCGCCAGGAAGACGTCAGACGCCTTTACGCTCACCTTAAACTGATCAAAGTTCAGACGATCGAGGATATCGACGTGGCGCATTGCCGATTCCAGCAGTGCTTCCGGCGTAGGTTCGCCGTACTTTTCCTGAATATCTTTTTCCAGCGAACCGCCGTTGACACCAATGCGGATGGGGATATTTTTGTCGCGCGCGCAGTCAACCACCGAGCGGATACGGGATTCGTTACCAATGTTGCCAGGGTTGATGCGCAGGCAGTCAACGCCGTATTCGGCAACCTGCAACGCGATGCGGTAATCGAAATGAATATCGGCCACCAGCGGCACGTTAACCTGCTGCTTGATCAGCCGGAATGCTTCAGCGGCGTCCATGGTGGGAACGGAAACGCGGACGATGTCGACACCGACACGCTCCAACGCTTTGATTTGATTCACCGTCGCTGCAACATCGGTGGTGCGCGTGTTGGTCATCGACTGCACGGCAATCGGTGCGCCATCGCCAATAGGCACCTTGCCGACGTAAATACGTGTTGATTTGCGGCGGTTAATGGGTGCTTGGTTATGCATCACTTACTCTCCATTGTTGCTCTGACGTAACGACAATGGCCGCGCAATTACTGCGCGGCAACAGTCAGACGAGCAACACGGTTTGACTTAACAAACCGGCTTAAATCGACCGGCTTACCTTGATATTGAATCTGTACTGCGGCCGGTGCGCCAATGGTCAGTTTATACGGCGCGGTTCCAGCCAGGTTCAATCGGGTTCCCCCTTTCTGGATACCGCTGAACAAGCTTTTGCCCGTGGCATCCGTCACCTGCAACCAGCAGTCGGCGGAGAAATCCATCACCAATCCATTAGTCTCGTCAGCAGGTGCACCAACGGCAGCTTCACCAGTCGGTAACTGAGCCTGCGCAACAGGAGCCACCGGTGTGGCTGTCGGTATAGTCGCCTGACTTGGCGCTACAACAAGCTGCGGAGCCGTTTGTGCCGCTGTAGCGGCCGGGGTCTGCTCAGGAGCAGGAGCAACTGCCGCATTATTGGTTACCGGAACTGTGCTATTTTCTGGCGCACTTCCGTTATCAACCTCAGAAGCAGCACCATCGTTAAAGGGAACTGGTTCACCATCATTATTGTGCTGGGAAAGCTGGGCCGATGATTGGTCAGCCATGGTCGCAATCTCTTCCTGCTGCGCCTTGTGGTTTTGCCACCACCAGGCACCGGTCAGGCCAACGACTACAAACACGATCAACCAGGTAAAGCTCATCAACCAGCCATCACGCTTTTTACGGCGTTTGCCCAGCGAGAAGCTCTGCATCTGAGCCACTTTGGCCACTCTGGCAGGTGCCTGTTTTGCCAACATCGGCAACAGTTCATCTTCTGGTACATGTACTAGCTTGGCGTAGGAACGGATATAACCGCGCACGAAGGTCGAAGCCAGATCGGCAGAAAGCGTGTCACTTTCGATCTCGCGCACGGTAGACATTTTGAGACACAGGCGCTCTGCAACGGCCTGTTGACTCAGCCCGAGCTGTTCACGGGCCTGACGCAGACGTTGACCTGTCGTCATAGATACGGTTTTATCTTGGGAGTCTTCAGTATTCATTAGCTAAGAACTGCTGGTACTGTTTGGATTGTGGAAAACTTCGCGCTAACTGCTTGCCATAACGTTGAACGCTATCCTGACGGCCTGCTAACGCGGCGAAACGAATCTGTAACCATAAACTGTCGGCACTGGCCGGCAGAACATGTTGATAACTATCCAATAAAAGTTGCGACTGCGCGCGTTTCCCTTCTCCAAATTGCTTTTCTGCCTCCACTAACAGTGGAGCGCCCTTGTCCGGATCAATCTTCAGCGCCCGCGACAACAACTTGCGTGCCTCATCGTTTTGCCCGGCTTTGAGGAAACAGTAACCTGCATTTTCCAGACTGTCGGCAACCTGGCCGTAATCTTGCGCCAGTGCCGCAGCGCTAAACTGCTGTTGGGCCGGTACATACTGCCCTAAACTACAGAGAAACGCACCGTAATTATTCAGAACAGTGCCATTGGCAGGCGCAAGTTTGAGCGCTTGCTGATAACGCTGTTCAGCGGCGGTGTTATCACCGATCCGCTGAAGGTAGAGTGCCATACCCAGTTGAGTACGATAATCCTGTGGAGCGGCGTCTGCTGCTTTTTCCAGATTCTGCTTCGCGGCCTGCATATCACCTTGATTGAGATATTCCAGACCCAGTTGCAAACGCGTTTGACCCGCCGCCGGTTCGTTTTTATCCGGCACCGAACTTGAGCAGCCCGCCAGCAAACCGGCTGCCAATAACACACCCCACAGTTTCAGCTTCATGCTTGCACTCATTCCTTATCTGATGTTACCCGATCGCCTGAAGGATTGCTGCTCACATAACAGGCTGTTAGATAACAAAAAAATCATGCTATAAGGTTCAGACCGCCCGTACGTTGATAGGTTCCCCGGCCATTCTCTTTTTCAGGGTACGCTTCGTACGATCGATCACTTCACCCGCCAACTGCCCACAGGCAGCATCTATGTCGTCGCCGCGGGTTTTACGAACAATAGTCGTAAAGCCGTACTCCATCAACACCTTGGAGAAACGGTCTACGCGACTGTTGGAACTGCGGCCATAAGGCGCACCAGGGAACGGGTTCCATGGGATCAGGTTGATCTTGCAAGGCGTATCTTTCAGCAGTTCCGCCAACTGATGCGCATCGTCGGTGCTGTCGTTGATGTGATCCAACATCACGTACTCAACGGTGACGCGCCCCTGATTGGCGTTGGATTTATCCAGGTAACGACGCACCGCAGCCAGGAAGGTTTCAATATTGTATTTACGGTTGATCGGCACGATCTCATCGCGGATCTTGTCGTTCGGTGCATGCAGCGAGATCGCCAGCGCGACGTCGATCATATCACCGAGTTTATCCAATGCAGGAACTACACCAGAAGTAGATAGCGTCACACGGCGTTTTGACAGGCCAAAACCAAAGTCATCCAACATGATTTCCATCGCAGGCACCACGTTGTTCAGGTTGAGCAACGGCTCTCCCATCCCCATCATCACCACGTTGGTGATTGGGCGCTGGCCGGTGACTTTCATCGCACCGAGGATTTTGGCCGCACGCCATACCTGGCCAATGATTTCCGACACGCGCAGGTTGCGGTTAAAGCCCTGCTGCGCGGTCGAACAGAATTTACACTCCAGCGCGCAACCCACCTGTGAAGAAACGCACAACGTGGCGCGATCGCCGTCCGGGATATACACGGTCTCAACCTGCTGATCGCCGACTTTGATCGCCCACTTGATAGTGCCATCCGTCGAACGCTGCTCTTCCGCTACTTCCGGCGCACGAATTTCAGCGACACTGTGCAGCTTATTGCGCAGAACCTTATTGATGTCGGTCATCTGCTCGAAATCGTCACAGCAGTAGTGGTACATCCACTTCATTACCTGATCGGCACGGAACGGTTTCTCCCCCATATTGGCGAAAAACTCGCGCATTTGCTGACGGTTCAAATCCAGCAGGTTAATTTTGGCCGCAGCCGGTTGTTCCGTTTGAACGGCAGAATCAGTTAATGAATTATTTTCAGACGCGATGGGTTCTAACATAATGATCTCTTGGCCTCGTTGTTACACGTTATGGCTCGAAAGAATGGAAAGTAAGTGTGTCATTCAGGCCACAGAGAGAGGCGCTAAAAACACGCCCCAGATAAGGTGGCTTACCTGGGGCGCGGCATTGTACAAATTTTGGTAGCAGGTTTCCACGCTTGAACGGCTTTCACGGCATTTTTATTGTATCTACCGGTAAATAGCCTGCTTCAGCAGCAAAACAGCCGCCATTAACGTGGGCAGATTTCGCTTTCGTTGAAGAAGTAGGCGATTTCACGCTGGGCAGATTCTACTGCGTCAGAACCGTGCACCGCGTTAGCGGTGAAGCTGTCGGCATAATCAGCACGCAGGGTACCAGCCAGCGCGTTGTCTGGGTTGGTTGCGCCCATGATGTCACGGTTACGCTGTACGGCGTTTTCTGCTTCCAACACCTGAACCACGATCGGGCCAGAGGTCATGAATTCAACCAGACCGTCGAAGAAAGGACGGCCTTTGTGCTCGGCGTAGAAGCCTTCGGCTTGTTCGCGAGTCAGGCGCAGCATTTTGGAAGCAATGATTTTGAAACCCGCGCGCTCGAAACGAGCATAGATTGCGCCGATGTCATTGTTAGCTACTGCGTTTGGTTTAATGATGGAAAAGGTACGTTCTACGGTCATGGTGGCCTCTATATGATCCAAAACAGGCCGGACGAAAATTGGGGTGCCGGCCTTCTCAAGTGGCGCAGATTATATGTGTGCCGTTAACGCTTGCCTACGGGAAAATCAACATTTCATTAAAAAAAATCTCTCAATTCCCCATGTTCTGTGACGGAGCTTCTTACCTCGGCCAACGATCTCCCCAAGGGGATGCTTATTGCGTTGTATCCGTCGAAGGAATGAGATTACGCAACCAACTGCCCCAGCGGCGCTGATAGAACGGCTGCGTATGGGTAATCAGATAGTGGCTGACGCCACGCTCCTTTTCAGATACCAGGCAAAAATCGACCGGATCGTCATTCGGGGCGGTGGCGCTGGCCACGCTGCCCGCTTCATTGATCAGGGCGTCGATCTCAGCCGGTTCTCCATCCACTTCCAGGCCGATCAACAGATTAGGTTTTTCATCCACCGCCCGATCGTGCATCAGCGCCAGAAACGCGCGGCGTACCGGTTTACGTTGGCTAAACAACGTAGTTAACGCATCCACCATCGCCGAAGGATAGGTTTCAGGCTGGCCCAGCAGGATTTGGCTGTCTTTATCGACGTAGTGCTCCGCCGGTTTCACTACCCCGCCGGTGGCTAACAGCATGGCGATCTCATCCGGGAAAAACTCTTTACCGTATTCCGCTTTCGGGTTGAGGAACAGCTCAGCGCCCTGAGTGATTTCAAACAGCACGCGTGCTGGCATGGCGATAAAGGGTTGTTCATCTTCCACCGCTTTTTGCAGCGTTGCCAGCGAAGAGAAGAACGGCACAACGCTGCTGCCACCCTGCTTTTCCCAATGCTGAATATTCACCGGGGTCTCGGCATTCAGCATGATGTCACCTTGCTGTTGCACCTGCTCGCTGTCGCCCAGAATGTAAACCGTCGAATCCAGCAACACGCGGAAAAATGCCGGGCGATGTGCCGGTTCCGATACCGCCAGTTTCAGAAGGCGCTCAAGTTCATTTTCGCCCGCAACGGCATCGTCATCATGATGGTGGGAACTCATTGCTTACTCCAATGTATTAAGGGTTCAGCATGCTGAACCCTTAGGGAAAACGTCATTTTAAAACCAGGCAATTATTTGGCTTTACTCAGCAGCAGATTAGCCAGCGTGCGCACGCCCAGGCCGGTGGCACCGGCAGACCACTGCTCGACAGCACCTTTGCGGTAGGTGGCGGAGCAATCAATATGCAACCAACCTTTCTGGTAATTTTTCACGAAGTGCGACAGGAAGGCCGCTGCGGTACTGGCCCCCGCGCTATGCGCCGCACCGGCTACGTTGTTCAATTCAGCAAAGTTCGATGGCAACTGGCTGCGGTGGAACTCCGCCAACGGCAAGCGCCAGAAGGGTTCATGCTCATCGTCAGCGCTGGCCAGCAGTTCCTGCGCCAAAGCATCATCAAAACTGAACAGGGCGTGATAATCATTACCCAGTGCCGTTTTTGCCGCACCGGTCAAGGTAGCGCAATCGATAATCAGTTCTGGGTTCTGCGCACTGGCGTCGATCAGACCATCGGCCAGCACCAACCGCCCTTCGGCATCGGTATTCATCACTTCAACGGTTTTGCCATTGCGGTAGCGGATAATATCACCCAGCTTAAACGCGTTGCCACTGACCATGTTATCTGCACAGCACAGGAACAGTTTCACTCGCTGTTTCAGGCCACGAGCCGCCGCCAACGCCAGCGCACCGGTGATCGTCGCCGCACCACCCATATCGGATTTCATCGAATCCATAAATGCGCTTTGCTTCAGGCTGTAACCACCGGAATCAAAAGTAATACCTTTGCCTACCAGGCAGGCAAACACCGGGGCATCCGGATTGCCGGTCGGGTTGAAATCCAGCGCCAGCAGCACCGGCGAACGATCGGAACCGCGGCCAACGGTGTGGATACCAGCATAGTTTTGTTCGCGCAGATCTTCGCCCTTGGTGATGCGGTAATTGACCGCAGCGCCGCCAACGTCACACATCAGGTCAACTGCGCGAGTCGCCAATTGCTCTGGCCCGAGTTCTTCTGCTGGCAGATTGATGGTGTCACGCACCCAGTCGACGATCTTCAAGCGTTGATCCAGCTCGTTACGCTCTGCTGCTGGCAATTCAGCCCATTCAACGCTGCGCTGGCCTTTTGGCCCACGGAATCCTTGCCAGAAGGCCCAGCTTTGTTCCAGGCCCCAGCCCTCACCGGCCAGTTTCACTTTCTTGATGCCCTGGCCGTCAATCTTGCGCGCGGCACGCTGGATCGCGCCCAACTTGCCATTACCGATCAGATGGATAGTCATGCCGTCGTTGTTGGTACTCAGCAGTGCTTTTTCACCCCAGCGCGCATCGGCGGCGTCGTGGGACAGCGTGATCTGCATGATTTCAGTTGTCATAGCCTTACTCCAGTCCGGATTATTCTTTTATTAATCGTATTGGATACAATATAAACGGGCCACCAATGGCAGCCCGTTACGCTATTTATTCCGCTTCATCTAACCAGACCAGCAGGATCGCTTCCAGTATTTTTTCGTTGGAAGCCTGTGGGTCATCATCGAATTCTTCCAGATCGCAGATCCATTGGTGCATATCGGTAAAACGCACGGTTTTCGGATCGGTGTCCGGGTATTGATCGTACAGGGCTTCGCCGATTTCGCGGCTGTCGGTCCACTTTAGTCCCATGATTATCTCCAGCAGTACATTGTGCCTCATTTTACCCAATGGATTTCAAGTTGCAGCTAGGCGACAAACTCGTGAATCCCCAGGAGCTTACTTGAGTAAGTGACTGGGGTGAGCGAGTGCAGTCAACAACGCTGCGGCTTGAAAGACGAAGGGTAAATTAGTGCTCACGCGCGTGGTTGACGGTATAGCGCGGCATCTCGACCACCAGATCTTCATCGGTGACGCGCGCCTGGCAACTCAAGCGACTTTCTGGCTCCAGCCCCCAGGCTTTGTCCAGCATGTCATCTTCCAGCTCGCTACTTTCGGCCAGTGAATCAAACCCTTCACGCACGATACAGTGGCAGGTGGTGCAGGCACAGGATTTCTCGCAGGCGTGTTCGATTTCAATTCCGTTACGCAGCGCAACGTCGAGGATGGTTTCCCCTTTCTCCGCTTCCAGTACTGCTCCCTCTGGGCATAAATCTTGATGGGGCAGGAAAACAATTTTTGGCATGGTTAAACCTCATCCACAGAATGGCCAGCCAGCGCGCGGCGAATGGAGGCATCCATGCGGCGCGCGGCAAAATCTTGGGTTGTCGCATCAACGACTTTTATGGCGGCTTCGATCGCCGCAGGATCGGTGCCCTGCATCGTCTGCTGTAGGTTTTCTACCGCAGTATTGATCGCCTGACTTTCTTCATCGCTCAGCAGCGCAGCATCGCTCGCCAAAGCCCCTTGCAGACTTTCCAGCACGCGTGAAGCATCAACCCGCTGTTCAGCCAGCATGCGCGCACCGATATCGCCTTGTGCGTTAGCCATGGAGTCTTTGATCATGTCGGCAATTTCGGCATCAGAAAGCCCATAAGAAGGCTTCACCTGAATAGAGGCTTCAACGCCGGTAGATTTTTCCATCGCCGTCACGCTCAGCAGGCCATCGGCATCTACCTGAAAGGTGACACGAATATGCGCCCCGCCCGCAGGCAACGGCGGCAGGCCACGCAGCGTGAAGCGTGCTAACGAGCGGCAATCCGGCACCAGTTCACGCTCCCCTTGCAGCACGTGGATCATCATCGCATTCTGGCCGTCTTTAAAGGTAGTGAACTCTTGCGCACGCGCCACGGGAATGGTGGTGTTACGCGGGATCACTTTCTCAACCAGGCCGCCCATGGTTTCCAGGCCCAGCGACAGCGGGATCACATCCAGCAACAGCATTTCGCTGTCCGGCTTATTGCCCACCAGAATATCCGCCTGGATCGCAGCGCCAATGGCGACCACTTTATCGGGATCGATAGAAGTTAGCGGTGTACGGCCAAAGAACTCGCCCACTTGCTCACGCACCAGCGGCACGCGGGTAGAACCGCCAACCATCACCACTTCCAGCACCTCGTCGGCACTAACGGCAGCATCTTTCAGCGTGCGGCGGCAGGCCAGCAGGGTGCGTTTTACCAAGGCAGCGATCAGTGATTCGAATTGTTCACGGGTCACTTCGCCTTGCCAGCCAGCAACCTCAACCTGGGTGCTTAACGCATCGCTCAGGGCGATTTTGGTAGCGATCGCCGCATCCAGCAGTTGGCGCTGCACGCCGTGGTCGCTACGGTCGGCCACACCGGCTTGCTCACGCAACCAGTCGGCCAGCAGATGATCGAAATCATCGCCACCCAGCGCGGAATCACCACCGGTAGCCAGCACTTCAAACACCCCACGGCTGAGGCGCAGAATGGAAATATCAAAGGTGCCACCACCCAGATCGTAAACGGCAATCACCCCTTCCTGGCCCGAGTCTAACCCGTAGGCGATCGCCGCGGCGGTGGGCTCATTCAGCAGGCGCAACACGTGCAGACCAGCCAGACGCGCGGCGTCTTTGGTGCCCTGGCGCTGTGCATCGTCGAAATAAGCCGGAACGGTGATCACCACACCATCGAGTTCGCCTTCTAATGCAGCGGTGGCCCGTGCAGAAAGTGCCTTGAGGATATCGGCAGACACCCCGACCGGATTAACCAGGCCAGCGGCCGTCGCCATCATCGGCAAGCCATTATCACTGGACTGAAACTGATACGGCAGGTTTGGGTAGCGTTGCTGCACATCGGCCAGAGAACGGCCCATCATGCGTTTGACCGAACTGATGGTATTAGCCGGATCTTGTGCTGCTTGCGCGCGTGCGGCCCAACCTACGTGATGCTCTTCGGCCTGATAATGCACGACCGAAGGCAGCAGCTCTCGCCCCTGCTCGTCGGCCAGCGTTTCCGCCTGCCCGCTGCGCACGGTAGCAACCAGCGAATTGGTGGTGCCTAAATCGATCCCGGCAGCCAGACGGCGCTGGTGTGGCGCGGCGCTGAGACCAGGTTCACTAATTTGTAATAAGGCCATGTTAGGGCTTCCACAATCAGAATGTATTACTCAAAACCCAGCAATTTTTCTTCGAGTTGTTCAACTTGCTGCTGAAGTTTGTCCAAAAAACGTAATTTACGCACGGTGTCCGCGGCTTGCGGCCACTGCTGACTATCCAGTTCCTGCACCATCTGAGCACTACGCTGCTTAAATGTATTGTTCAGGCGCGCAGCAAAAGCGGCAAGCGCGCTTTCTGCATCGGGCTTGCGCTCAATGGCATCCAGCTCTTCACGCAGTTCCAACTGTTCCATCAGGAACGCGGTGTCACGCATCGTGTGTTGCTCGTTGCGCAAGTCAAAACCGTGCAAAGATAACATATACTCCGCGCGTTTTAACGGGTGCTTCAGCGACTGATAGGCTTCATTGATAGTGGCTGCCTGCTGCAACGCCATCAGGCGTTCACGTTCAGGCTGGAGAGCATGGCGATCGGGGTGAAATTGGCGCTGTAAATCCTGATAGCGCGAGGTAAGCAAGCTGCCGTCCACGTTATAGCGAACCGGTAGCCCGAATAAAGTAAAGTAATCCATAGCGTGCTCTGGGCGTTATCGTGATGGTTAAGGTTCCCCCGCGTATTGCGGGGGAGCACGATGGACTGTCAGACGTTAAAACTTTCGCCGCAGCCACACTCGCTTGAGACGTTCGGGTTGTTGAACTTGAAGCCTTCGTTCAGGCCTTCCTTAACGAAATCAAGTTCCGTGCCATCAAGGTAGACCAGGCTCTTGCCATCAATGATCACCTTGACGCCTTTGTCTTCAAAAACGATGTCGTCATCGTTCGTTTCATCAACAAATTCGAGCACATACGCCATCCCGGAACAGCCAGAAGTTCGCACTCCCAGACGCAAGCCAAGACCTTTGCCGCGGTGATTCAAAAACGCCTGAACACGCTGTGCAGCGCTGTCGCTCATAGTAATCGACATAACAACCTCACACTCAATATACCCTTTATCTTTCACTCTACGGCGCAGTTGGCAGTGGCTGAAAATCTATCGGGTATCACTGAAAAAATTACTTGGCGCTGTGTTTGCTTTTATAGTCGGCAATAGCTGCTTTAATGGCGTCTTCGGCCAGAATCGAGCAGTGAATTTTAACCGGCGGCAATTCCAGCTCTTCGGCGATCTGGGTATTTTTGATCGCTTCAGCCTGATCAAGCGACTTACCTTTCATCCATTCGGTGACCAACGAGCTGGACGCAATAGCAGAACCACAACCGTAGGTCTTGAAGCGGGCATCTTCGATAATCCCTTCATTGTTGACCTTGATTTGCAGCTTCATCACGTCGCCACAGGCCGGTGCCCCTACCATGCCGCTGCCAACGGTAGGATCTTCGTTATCAAAAGATCCTACGTTGCGTGGGTTTTCGTAGTGATCGATTACTTTTTCGCTATAAGCCATGATGTTGCTCCTGAATCCTGAGAATTAATGATGTGCCCATTCGATGCTGCTGATATCCACACCCTGCTTGAACATTTCCCACAGTGGAGAAAGGTCGCGCAGACGGCCGATGGATTTGCGCACCAGCGAAATGGTGTAATCGATCTCTTCTTCCGTGGTAAAACGCCCCAGGGAGAAACGGATCGAGCTGTGCGCTAACTCATCACTCATCCCCAATGCACGCAGTACATAGGAAGGTTCAAGGCTGGCAGAGGTACAGGCAGAACCTGAAGAAACCGCCAGATCTTTCAACGCCATGATCAGCGACTCACCTTCAACATAGTTGAAGCTGACGTTGAGAATGTTCGGAGCACCGTGCTCCAGATCGCCGTTCAGATACACTTCTTCCATATCTTTCACGCCGTTCCACAGACGATCGCGCAAGGTACGCAAGCGCGCCATTTCGCTCGCCATTTCTTCTTTGGCAATGCGATAGGCTTCGCCCATGCCGACGATCTGGTGAACCGGCAAAGTACCGGAACGCATACCGCGCTCATGGCCGCCACCGTGGATCTGGGCTTCGATACGGATACGCGGCTTACGACGCACGTACATCGCACCGATGCCTTTCGGGCCATAAATCTTGTGGGCAGAGAAAGACATCAGATCGACTTTCAATTTGCTCAGGTCGATCGGCAATTTGCCCACGCTCTGAGTGGCATCCACATGGTAGATGATACCGCGTGCACGGCACATTTCGCCGATCGCTTCGATATCCTGCACCACGCCGATTTCATTATTCACATGCATGATAGAAACCAGAATGGTGTCTTCGCGCATGGCGGCTTCGAGTTCTTTGAGGTCGATAATCCCGTTGCTCTGCGGCGCCAGGTAGGTGACTTCAAAGCCTTCGCGCTCAAGCTGGCGACAGGTGTCCAGCACGGCTTTATGTTCGGTTTTGCTGGTGATGACGTGCTTGCCTTTCTTCTGATAGAAATTGGCTGCGCCTTTAATCGCCAGGTTGTCAGATTCAGTGGCCCCAGAAGTGAACACGATTTCACGTGGGTCCGCGCCAACCAGTTCGGCGATCTGGTTGCGGGCGATATCGACCGCTTCTTCCGCCTGCCACCCGAAACGGTGGGAACGGGAAGCCGGGTTGCCGAAAGTACCGTCCAGGGTCAAAAACTGCATCATCCTCTCGGCGACACGTGGATCGACCGGAGTCGTTGCCGAGTAGTCCAGATAAATCGGTAATTTCATTGCTCTAGTGCTCCGTACATCACTTCCAAAAACGAATAAATTTATCGCCAGCTGCTTATGCGCGCAGATTAACGTTGATCGTTTCTTGCGCTCGGCCATTGGCCGTGCGGCGCGTATCGTTATTTTGACGATCCGCCACGTCCAGCACTTCCTGGTTGTTGACCAGTTCAGCCAGCGTAATGTTATTCAGGAACCCGCTGATGCGCTCGCTCAGATCGCGCCACAGGGTATGGGTCAGACAACGATCGCCGCCCTGGCAGCCTTCTTTGCCTTGGCAACGGGTAGCATCTACCGACTCGTCGACGGCCGAGATCACCGCACCTACCGCGATCTCACCCGCGTTTTTGCCCAGCAGATAACCACCACCCGGCCCACGCACGCTGGCCACCAGGCCATTCTTGCGCAGACGGGAGAATAATTGTTCCAGATAAGAGAGCGAGATACCCTGGCGTTCAGAAATATCCGCCAATGGTACCGGCCCTTCCTGGGAATGCAATGCTACGTCGAGCATAGCAGTTACGGCATAACGGCCTTTGGATGTCAGTCTCATAGCTAAATGGTTACCTGTTGGTCAAACATGGCCGAAAGTTTGACATTCCCGAGTAATACAGTCAACTATTTAACCTACTAATTTACTCAACTATTAGCACATTTCGTGCTTTATTCCATCCAATGCATATAAAATACATCTTATAACTACCGGATAAATAATGCTATTGCCCGTAGCTACCAGACAACATCACGATTAATTACCTTGATGTTTATCCTGTTTTTCGATCGACGTCAGCATCCCACGCAAAATATTCAGCTCTTGCGCTTCCGGGCGCGCCCGGGTAAATAAACGCCGCAAACGGCTCATGACCTGCCCCGGATGTGCCGCACGGATAAAGCCGGTATGCAACAGCGTTTGCTCCAGATGCTGATAAAAACGCTCAAGATCGTCCACCAGCGGATAAGGTGTCTCTTCCTGTGGCTGAACACCTTGCTGCTGGCGATCGAGATAGGCAACGCGCACTTCATACGCCAGGATCTGCACCGCCATCGCCAGATTCAACGAGCTGTAATCCGGGTTGGCAGGAATAGCGACATGATAATGACATTTTTGCAATTCATCATTCGTTAAACCAACGCGCTCGCGGCCAAACACTAAGGCAACCGGCCCCTGTTCCCCTTCCTGTATTGCGCGCACCCCACATTCACGAGGTTCCAGCATCGGCCAAGGCAAAGTACGCGAACGCGCACTGGTGCCCACCACCAGGCTACAACCGGCAATCGCTTCATCAAAGGTATCAACAATGGTGGCATTACCGATGACATCGCTGGCACCAGCCGCCAGAGCGATCGCCTGTGAATCAGGCCTGACCAACGGATTAACCAGGTAAAGATTGGTTAATCCCATGGTTTTCATGGCACGGGCAGTGGAGCCCATGTTACCGGTATGGGAGGTTTCGACCAGGACAATGCGGATGTTGTGCAGCATACAAACTCTGAGCGTAGCGGAAAATCGTAGCATTCTAACACAGCTATATCCCCAAAATCATTCGAGTTGCATCGAGGCGGCAACGCAGTGAAGCCCCAGGAGCTTACACAAGTAAGTGACTGGGGTGAACAAGGATGCCAACAAAGATGCAGCTTGAAGGATGAAGGGGATTAGGCATTTTGCCGAATACCTGCTACACTTCGCGCCGTTTCCTGTTCTTTAACATCCTGTGGAAGATACCCATGCATCCGATGCTGACTATCGCCGTGCGCGCTGCGCGCAAGGCCGGTAACCTGATTGTCAAAAATTACGAAACCCCAGACGCTGTAGAAGCGACACAAAAAGGGTCAAACGACTTTGTCACTAACGTCGATCGCGATGCAGAGCATCTGATCATCGACATCATCCGTAAATCTTACCCACAACACACCATCATTGGTGAAGAATGTGGTGAGTTGGCTGGCGTTGATCAGGACGTACAATGGGTGATCGATCCACTGGATGGCACCTCCAACTTCATCAAACGTTTTCCACACTTCTCTGTTTCTATCGCCGTGCGCATCAAAGGCCGCACCGAAGTGGCGGTAGTTTACGATCCTATGCGTAACGAACTGTTCACCGCGACCCGTGGTCAGGGCGCACAGCTCAACGGTTACCGCCTGCGCGGCACCAATGCCAAAGATCTGGATGGCACCATCCTGGCCACCGGCTTCCCGTTCAAAGTCAAACAGCATGCTCCGGCCTACATCAATCTGGTGGGTAAACTGTTCACCCAGTGTGCCGACTTCCGTCGCACCGGTTCTGCGGCGCTGGATCTGGCTTACGTGGCTGCTGGCCGCGTTGATGGTTTCTTTGAAATCGGCCTGAAGCCTTGGGATTTTGCCGCAGGTGAGCTGCTGGTACGCGAATCAGGCGGCCTGGTGACCGACTTTGTTGGCGGCCACAACCACTTCAGTTCTGGCAACATTGTCGCTGGTAACCCACGCGTGGTGAAATCTCTGCTTTCAGCCATGCGTGAAGAACTGAGTGAAGCGCTGAAGCGCTAAGATGGCAGGTTCAACTTACTGAACTACCAAGAAAAACGCTGCACATGCAGCGTTTTTTATGCCCACTAGCGGGCGAAAGGACGAATACCACCGCCAAATTCCGGCTGCGCACTCGCGTAGAGCAATACCCCAGCAAACAACAGGATCAGCCCCCCGGCCAATGCCAGCGATCCCCAGGCCAGCGCGCTCCAGGCGGCTGGCGCACGTTGACCGCTAATACGTACCGCCAGTTTGCGGCTGTAATGTACAAACAGCGCCAGTGCAGAAATAGTTAACGAAGTACCCAGTGCCATCGCCAGCGCCGAAATCACGCCCCAGGTAAACACGCCAATCACTTTGGCAAACAGCAACACCAGAATCGCACCGGAACATGGGCGCATACCCATTGCCAACACGATCGCCGTTCGGGTACGCCAATCACTGCCTGCTTGCAATTCGGCATCGCTGGGCAAATGCCGATGTCCGCAACCGCAGTGGGCACTGTGAACATGATCCGCTGGCAGCGGTTGCAAACGGCTAATACGCATCGTCGGCGTTGGCCGCATGGCTTTCACTGCCTGATATAAACGTTTCAGCGCCCGCCAGCTCAGCAATGCGCCAAGCAACATCACCAGAACAAAACTGCCCTTCTCCAGCCAAAAACTGCTTTGATGCAACTGACGGGAAGAGAGCTGCAACACCACCAATACCAGCGTAACCAGCCCAATCGCTACCAGCCCTTGCAGCAGCGAAGCGGCAAACGTCAGTTGCAAACTGCTTTTCAGCCGCGCCGGATGGGTGGCCAGATAAGTGGCGATCACCACTTTGCCGTGGCCAGGCCCAAGCGCATGCAGCACACCGTAGCTCAGGCTGAACAGCATCAAGGCCAGCCCAGTCTGCTGCGGCGCGGCTTTAACCTGTTGCAATAATGCGGCCATTTGCTGATGCAGCTCTTTTTGCCATACCACGCTTTGCGTCAACAGTTGGGGCCAGTACTGCCACGCCAGTTGCGCTCCCGCCGCCAAGACGATAAACAGCACCCACAGCGGCCACAGGCTGAATAGCCAATGGCGTTTAGCGGGCGGAATGAAGTTTACTGACATTGCAACGTCACCCGTTGTGCAAACTGTTGCCCCAGCGCTATGTCCTCACCGGGTGAATCATTCTTATCGAGAGACAATGCATAAGCCTGCAATGATGAATCCGGCTTCGGCGTAACCAGGCTGAACTTGCATCGCTGCGCTATTTCTGGCGGCAGATGCAGCGCTTTTTTATCCTGATAGGCCATATCGACAAAATAGGTGGGATCGTAAGTAGAAATCTCAAACGGCTTACCGGCCAGCGCCTGCGGTTCAGCCAGGGGCATCACAAATTCCAGCACCGCTTTATGACCCTGGCGAGAAAGATGATATTCAGTTGGCAGATTCAGATACTTCACCGGCTTACCATCGCGATAAATATCGGTGAAATAGTGTTGCCCCAGCACATTGGCCATCACTTCTGCCGCCAGTTTCTTCCAGATTTCCGAGTCACTTTTGGCATTTTCCGCGTCATACAGCAGATCTGCCGAGGTCATTTCATCCATAACCCAAACCATTTTCAAACCGATCAATTTCTGATCTTTCGCCACAAAGGTGGTGTTCATATCGATAAAACTGTGTGGATGGGCCACAGCCCCCACGCAGAACAAGCTTAACAAGCCGGCCAACAAGCCACGTAGATTCATCATCAGATCATACTCATTATTGTTATAAAGTAACATAAACCACGCTTCAACCAACCGTAAAGCACAGAAGAACTGTGACGAAAGTTATAAGCCGAACGAAAACCGGAGGCAACAACCGTGCCGCCACAATGCCTTTTGCTATGCTTAAGCAGAATTTAAACATAACCTTCCAGAAGGTGATATGAGCCTAGACACTTCTTCTGTGCCTGAGCTCTCCGGTCAACAACGGCGCTGCAATCTGCTACTGATGCTGTACACGCCGGTGCCTGCGGTACAACTGGAGACTATCAGCCGAATCAATGGCGTCGACCTCCCCACTGCCCGGCAAGATATAGCCGAGGTTGCCAGTGAAATCCAGCGTTTCCACCATCTGGCAATCGGCGGTAATCCCGATGATGGCTACCAGATTCTAGGGAGTACGCTCAACCAGCGCCTTTGCCTGCTGCACTGGCTGCGGCGCGCCTTGCGTTGCAGCCAGGAATTTGTCGAACAGCATTTTGGCCCGCAGCTTCAACAGGCCATCTCACTCAATCACCAGCAAATACCGGCGCTGGAATTGTGCATCAACCAGTGTGAGCAATGGCTTAACCGCTGTTTCGACCAACGCGATAGGCAACTCTTGCAGCACTATCTCTGCTATTGCGCCTGGGATAGCCAACACCAGCATCACCCCGATTTCGACCGAACCCAACATGAGTGGCTACAGTGCAAGCCGGAGCAACCTGCCGCTCATGAACTGCATCAAGCGCTGAGCCGGTTGTTCAACCTGCCTACAGAGACTTGCGAACGCGATTTTCTGGTGCTGATGCTGGTCATGATGAAAAACCACAGCTATAAAAGCAGCGATTCGGCGGAGGATCGGCGCTTGATGGCCGCCATTGAGCGCATGGTGGAACGGTTTCAACAACTCTCCGGTATGAACTTCAGCAGCAGGGAAGAGCTCATCAGCCAGCTGTTCGCCCATCTGGCTCCGGCCGTGGAACGCTGCCGCTTTGCTATCGGCATCGACAATCTGCTGTTGGAAGAGGTGGTGCGTAAATATCCGCGCTTGATGCGTACCACGCAGGGAGCATTAACACCGTTTGAACAGGAATACGGTATTCGGTTTTCACGCGAAGAAGCCGGACTGGTCGCCATCAGCTTTGGTGCTTGGCTGATGCAGGATAATGCATTGCAGGAAAAACAGCTGCTGTTGCTGACGCTGGATAACCCGCAGTTGGAAGAGGAAGTGGAATACCAACTCCGTGAACTGACGCTGTTGCCGCTCAACATCAAATACCTGCCGCTGGCGGATTATCGGCACTCTGGTGCGCCGCCAGGGGTCACTCTGGTGATCAGCCCTTATGCAACGGAAGATCCATCGCTGATTAATATCGAACTGCCGTTAGCACGCCAGCAGCGCAAGGTGCTCCGTGCGCTGCTGGAAAAACCTTAACGATTGCTAGCTGCCGCCGGTGGACGGATAAATAACGCGGGCAGTACCACTGCGGCCATTACCCAGAATACCCCGCCCTGCAAGTGCTCAAACAGGAAACCGGCCAATACGGTCATGATCGCAATACCGCCCCCCATCGCCAATCCAGAATAAACCGCCTGTAAACGGATCACTTCCACCCCCTGACGTGCAGCGATAAAGCGCATCGCCGCCAGATGGCAAACGGTGAAAGTGCCGCAGTGCAGCACCTGCATCAACAGCAAACCCGTAATTTCCGTGGTAGACGCCATCATGCTCCAACGCAGCAGGCCGCACACTGCCGAAAGCAGCAGCAGGTTACGCGCGTTCCAGCGCCGGAACAGGAAATTGCTGCTGGCAAAGATAATCACCTCGGCCACCACACCCAGCGACCACAGGTAGCCAATGGTGGCAGCAGAGTATCCCGCCTCTTGCCAATAGATGGAAGCAAAGCCGTAGTAAGCGGCATGTGCCCCTTGCAGTAAAGTGACGCACAGCAGAAAACGCCATACCGGCCCTTCGCTGAGCAACTCACGCCAGGAACGGGTGATTTCACTCTGGGCACGCGCTTCTCCCTGTGGCATTACGCTGGGTTTCAGCAACATCCCCAGCAGCATCGCCAGTACGCTGAGCAGCAAGCTGTACAAAATCGCATTATGGCCCCAGACGGAAACCAGCTTGCCGGTTAACGCCGAACCGATCACAAAAGCCAGCGATCCCCATAAGCGTACCCGGCCATAATCCATCGTTATCTGCCGCTGCCAAGTAGCAGCCAGCGCATCGGTCAAGGGTACTAGCGGTGAGAAGAACAGGTTGAAGCCGGCAATCACCAGCATCAGCCAGGCCCAGCCGTTACCAAAACAGAAGCCGATGGCAAATGCCAGCGTCAGCAGGGCTAAAAGGCGCAATGCGGTAACGAGATGGGAAGGATCCTTGACGCGCGGTGCAATCAGCAAGCTACCCAGGAAACGCGCCACCAGCCCGGCCCCCAGCAAGATACCGATAGTTTCCGGTGGGATGCCTTCGCCGTTTAGCCAAACACTCCAGAACGGAAGAAAAATGCCATAAGCAAAAAAGTAGGTGAAATAGCTGAGAGCGAGCCAACGCGTTGATTGCAGAACCATGTTCCCTCCGGGGTGAGGGCGATACTTTGACAGAGCTCACACTCTGTAGCAATCTTCATTCACGCCCAAAGGGTTAGAGTGCAAAGCAGTTCACAGTTTGCTGGCAATAAGCGTAAAAAAACCCGCCGCAGCGGGTTTTTTGGTATGCAGCTCAGCGTAATTACGCGTAAACCGGCAGACGCGCACAGATATCGAGCACTTTTTTCTTGGTGCGTTCGATGGTGGCTTCGTCGTTGATATTGTCCAGCACGTCACAAATCCAGCCAGCCAGCTCACGCACATCGGCTTCCTGGAAGCCACGGCGGGTTACCGCTGGCGTACCGATACGGATACCGGAAGTCACAAACGGGCTCTTAGGATCGTTTGGTACACTGTTCTTGTTAACGGTGATATTGGCACGGCCCAGCGCGGCATCGGCTTCTTTACCGGTCAGGTTTTTGTCCACCAGATCCAGCAGGAACAGGTGGTTATGCGTACCACCGGAAACCACTTTGTAGCCACGCGCCAGGAACACTTCTACCATCGCTTTAGCGTTGCTCGCCACTTTCTGCTGGTACACCTTGAACTCAGGCTCCATCGCTTCTTTTAGCGCTACCGCTTTACCGGCGATCACGTGCATCAGCGGGCCGCCCTGGCCGCCAGGGAACACCGCAGAGTTCAGCTTCTTGTAGAATTCTTCATCACCACCCTTCGCCAGGATCAGGCCGCCACGCGGGCCCGCCAGGGTTTTATGGGTCGTGGTGGTCACGACGTGCGCGTGAGGAACCGGGTTAGGGTAGACATCGGCCGCGATCAGGCCAGCCACGTGCGCCATATCCACGAACAGGTAGGCACCGATGCTGTCGGCGATTTCACGCATTTTTGCCCAGTCAACAATGCCGGAAAACGCGGAGAAGCCGCCGATGATCATTTTTGGCTTGTGAGTCTGCGCCTGCTTTGCCAGATCGTCATAGTCGATCTGACCTTTTTCGTCGATACCGTAAGGCACCACGTTATACAGTTTGCCGGACAGGTTGACCGGTGAACCGTGGGTCAGGTGGCCACCGTGTGCCAGGTTCATCCCCAGAATGGTGTCGCCCGGTTGCAGCAGCGCGGTGTAAACCGCAAAGTTGGCCTGCGAACCGGAGTGCGGCTGAACGTTGGCGTAATCTGCGCCGAACAGCGCTTTGGCACGATCGATCGCCAGTTGCTCAACGATATCCACGTATTCGCAACCGCCGTAATAACGCTTGCTCGGATAGCCTTCTGCGTATTTGTTGGTCAGTTGAGACCCCTGAGCCTGCATCACGCGCGGGCTGGTGTAGTTCTCAGACGCAATCAGCTCAATATGCTCTTCCTGACGCACCACTTCCTGCTCCATGGCTGCCCACAGTTCAGCATCATAATCAGCAATGTTCATTTCACACTTTAACATCCGGCATCTCCTGACTTAAATCACCAAATAACTACCCGTTTGGGTTCTGAGCAACAGTGTAAACTGTTTCCCCCTGCCGAGGATAGGTCTTGACAGAGGTTTTTACGCAAACGATTGGCTTTAGGCAGCGCAAGGCTTTGAGCCACTCAATACCCCTTTATTGGCAACGGACTTTTACTCATAATGATTGTGCGGTTTTTTCATGTTTGGTGAATCGCCGACAGACACGGGTATTTACAAGTTTAATTGAAGCCAATAAGATGCATTTAAAATGCATCATTAAAATCACCCCAAGGAGCGCTTCCATGCTGGATAGCCAAACCATCGCCACCGTAAAATCTACTATCCCTCTACTCGTAGCAACCGGCCCGAAACTCACCGCCCACTTCTACGATCGTATGTTCGCCCATCATCCTGAATTGAAAGATATTTTCAATATGAGCAATCAGCGGAATGGCGATCAGCGCCAGGCTTTGTTTGATGCCATCTGCGCCTACGCCAGCAACCTGGAAAATCTGGCGGCGTTGCTGCCAGCGGTGGAGCGCATCGCGCAGAAACATGCCAGCTTCAATATTCAGCCGGATCAGTATCAGATTGTCGGCAGCCATCTGCTGGCAACGCTGGACGAAATGCTCAGCCCAGGCCAGGAAGTGCTGGACGCCTGGGGCAAAGCCTATGGCGTGTTGGCGAACGTTTTTATCCAGCGCGAAGGCCAGATCTACCAGGAAAGTGAAAACAGCGACGGCGGCTGGCGCGATCTGCGTGCATTCCGCATCGTTAAAAAACAGCCAGAAAGCGAAGTGATTTGCAGCTTCACATTGGCACCGGTAGACGGCGGCAAAGTAGCGGATTTCAAACCGGGCCAGTATCTGGCGGTATATATCAACGACAGCAGTCTAGAAAATCAGGAAATACGCCAGTATTCACTGACCGCTGCGCCGAACGGTGAATATTACCGTATCGCGGTAAAGCGTGAGGATCAGGGCGCGGTTTCCAACTTCCTGCACCAGCAGGCCAAAGAAGGCGACATCATTCATATCGCACCGCCATACGGTGAGTTCTTCCTGGAAGTTGAGCCTACCACGCCGGTAGCGCTGATTTCCGCAGGCGTTGGTCAAACGCCGATGTTGGGCATGCTCAATAGCCTGCACAAAAATCAGCATCAGGGTGAGATTCATTGGCTGCATGCGGCAGAGAACGGCGCGGTTCATGCCTTCGCCAGTGAAGTAGCCGAGATCGCCGGGCGCATGCCAAACCTGAGCCGCCATGTCTGGTACCGGGAACCTGGTGCAGATGATATGGCTGAGCGTGATTACCACCGCCGTGGCCTGATGGATCTCAGTCCGTTGCGCCCCACCTTGGAAAATCCGCAGATGCATTACTACTTCTGTGGCCCGGTGCCGTTTATGCAGTTTATTGCCCAGCAGTTGCTGGCGATGGGTGTGGCAGCCGAGCGTATCCACTACGAATGCTTTGGCCCACATAAGGTGCTGTAAGCAGAGTGTCAGGGTGCGATATAAACCGCACCCTGCTGTTTTACTGCGCTTTCAACGCACGTGCCGCTTTCACCTGATCGGCCGTGACTGGCGCAGCCTGATTTCCCCAACTGCCACGGATGTAACTCATCAACTCCGCTGCATCCGAATCGGTCAGCGCCCAACCATAGCCCGGCATAATCACGGTGGTCCCCTGCTGGGTGATTGGGGTATGCGCACCTTCCAGTACCACTCGCAGCGCAGTCAGCGGATTCTCTGCCGTCACCGTCAAGTTGCCTGCCAAGGCGGGAATCACATAATCGTTGCCTCGCCCCGCGTCACCATGGCAGGTTGAGCAATAGTTCGCGTAAGTCTGCCTGCCAGCTTCCAGGGTGCTAATCGCGGCAAACGGTACCTTAGCCGTTTTCGGTTTAGCCACCGTCAAACTATGCAGATATTGCGCAATGCTGTTCAGATCGGCATCGCTGAGATACTGGGTACTGTGAACCACCACATCGCTCATCGGCCCAGCCACCGCCGCATGCTGGCTGCGCCCGGTTTTCAGTAGATCGACCACCTCATCCTGCTTTAGCCCACGGATGCTCGGCGCATACCAGCCGTCCAGTTCTGCTCCGCTTAAGAACTCCGGCGCTTTGCTGTCTAACCCTTTTTCCTGCATTGCCCAACCGCGTGGCGTGTGGCAACTGCCGCAATGGGCAAGCCCTTGCACCAGATAAGCACCACGGTTCCACTCGGCGCTTTGCTTGCTATCCGGTTGATAGGTTTGATCCTCATGGAATAGGCTGTTCCATACCGCCAACGGCCAACGCATGGAGAGCGGCCAACTGATATCGTTTTCCTGATTAGCCACGGGCTGTGCCGCAACCTCCCGCATCAGATAGTCATACAGAGCACGCATATCCTCAGCGCTCATTTTGGCGTAAGAGGTATAAGGCATCGCCGGATATAAACGATGGCCATCTTTGGCAATGCCTTGGCGCATCGCGCGATCGAACTCGGCAAAGCTATAAGCGCCGATACCATGCACCGCATCCGGCGTGATATTGGTGGCATAGATATCCCCCAACGGGGTTGGGAACTTCATCCCTCCCGCCAAGGTCTTGCCACCTGGCATGGTGTGGCAGGCACTACAGTCGCCCGCTTTGGCAACATATTCACCCGCAGACATGGCCTGCGCCGAACCTGCGGCCAACAGCAATATCAGATACAGTGGACGCAGGCTCATGCGCCCTCCTTAGCGGCAACGTTGCCGTAGGCCAGTTCATTCACTGCGCGCCAAGCCTGATCGATGGCCGAGTTGGCATAAGGGCTCCAGTCGGAGTCTGAATTGGCGATCACGATCTTGCCAATCGGTTGCCGTGCCGTGGCGATAATTTTTTTCGATTCATCTTCATCATCGAACATCCCATTAAGGAAATACGAATAGCCGTGTGACCAGCGGTTAACGGTGATCGCCTGAATATCGCGCTGATGATCGAACCCAGCGGAACCCAGCATGCCCTGCAATTGTTCACGGATCATCTGTTCATGCACCTCGAAAGGTGTTCCCAACAATAAGGCTCGCCCTTTGCGTGATTGTTCACGCGGGCTGAGGCCGCTGCCAGCCAAGGTAGGAACATACACCATATGCAGGCCAATCGGCTGATTCGGATCGCGTGGATGCTGATAGCCGCCCATATTCACCGGATAGTCCAGCTTAACGCGGCTGTATGGCGCGGTCGGCGAATAGACCTCATGCACGCCCAGCTTGATAAACGGCTGCCAGTTACTGATCACCACCTTGCTGTAGACCAAGGGGGATTTCACGTTCTGCTTCAGCGCTGCCTGCTGCGCCTGGGGCATTTCCGGCACCAGATAAGGGATCATCATATTATAACCGGCCATCACCACCTGCCCGGCGCGCACCTTAGAAATATTCACCCCGCTGATGTAAGACACTTCTACCTTATCGCCTACGTTAGCCACGTGCAGGCCGGTACTGCTCAGCCGCAGTTTCACCGGCGATTCAGGGCGATCGAGCTGGCTGTAATCAAACTGCGCCATCACGATATCGTTCATGTCGTTGCCCGGTGCAACCGCCGGGATCAGGTGGCGCACCATCAGGCGCGCCAGCGAGGCATTGCCATCAGGGAAATGGAAAACGTAAGGATCGTCGAGATCCGCCTGCGACTCTTCATCCAGCGGCGGCAGGTTCATGCCGTTCAGGCCCGGTAAATCACAAATCCGCGCGTCGCTACAGGAGGTGGCGTCAATGCCAACCGCCTGGAAATCATTGGTAGTCTGTTGGAAATAGCGGATGGCCATTTCGCTCAGCCCCACTTTCTCACGCAGGAATTGGCTGTAACTGTGTTTATCCAACCAAGCGACCTTTTCTTCCTGGCTCATGCCCGGCAAGTAATCCTTGTCGATGGTATGTAAGGCAATCAACGCCTGTCGATCGCTTTCCGGCAGCGGGAAGTCACCGATAAAAGCTTCATAGGAACGGCCGTTGAGGCGATCGCGCGGAATATCATCTGCCACCACCCGGCCCGGATCGCCACTCACCACTTTATCGACGCCAAAGTTTTTGCGATCGAAGTAAACACCACGGCTCAGGTTCAGATCTGGATAGAAGGTTTTATCGAATGACTTTTCCAGATTATCGATACTGACACCCAGTTTTTGCAGTAACCCCAGCGCCACCGGGCTGAAGTTGGAGCGCGGCGACTGTAGCGATTCACTGCCGCCGTAACCAAGGATCATGCCGTTTTCGCTGCTGAATTCGTTACGCTTGGCGTGCCCGCCAAAGTCATCATGGTTATCAATCAGCAAAATGCGCTGTTGCCCACCTTTCATCTGCTGCCAGAAGCAGGCGGCGGCCAGGCCGCTGATACCGGCACCAACCACTACCAGATCGTACTCCTCCTCAACCGGCACCGAACCAAAGTCAAACGCTTTACCATCGCGCCCCAGTTGGTGAGCGCGCTCGAATGAGCCGGGATGATTACCCCGCAAGCCGGTTAAGGCTGGCGGGTAATAGAGGGTTTTGTTGGCGGTTTGCGGCGATGCACGCAGAATTTGCATCGGCGTTAAACCGGCAGCGATGGTAATCGCCACTCCATTAAGAAAATCACGACGAGTGATAGCCATTAATGACATCCTTCAGTTTTTATCAGCCTGAAAACCGCGTTATTTTGCAGAGAAAATTCAATTTATACCCTAAATAATTCGAGTTGCAGGAAGGAGGCAACGCAGCGAATCCCCAGGAGCTTACATAAGTAAGTGACTGGGGTGAGTGAGGAAAGCCAACGCACCTGCAATTTGAAGTATGACGGGTATATCAATGCTTAAACATCACATGACGGATAGCGGTATAATCCTCCAGCCCATACATCGACATGTCTTTGCCATAGCCAGACAACTTCTGACCACCGTGCGGCATTTCGCTGACCAGCATAAAGTGCGTGTTCACCCAGGTGCAGCCGTACTGTAGGCGTGCACTCAGGCGGTGCGCGCGGCCAACGTCACGCGTCCACAGCGAAGAAGCCAGACCATAGTTTGACGCATTCGCCCAGGCCAACACCTGCGCTTCGTCATCAAACGGCGTCACCGTCACCACCGGGCCAAACACTTCGCGCTGTACGATTTCATCTTCCTGACGTGCCCCGGCCAGCAGCGTTGGCTGGAAATAGAACCCTGGGCCATTCACCTTCTCACCGCCGGTCACCACCTGCACATGCGGCAAGGCTTTAGCCCGCTCAACAAAGCCAACCACCCGTTCCAGATGCTGTGCCGTAATCAACGGCCCCAATTCGGTGCTGCTATCTTCCGGTGGCCCAATTTTCAGGCTGGCTACCGCCGCCCCCAAGGCTTGCACCAGGCGTGGATAAATCCCTTTTTGCGCATAGATACGGCAGGCGGCGGTGCAATCCTGCCCGGCATTGTAAAAACCAAAGGTGCGAATACCCTCCACCACTTGCTCCAGATCGGCATCATCAAACACCAACACCGGTGCTTTGCCGCCCAGTTCCATATGCGTGCGTTTAATGCCCGGCGCGGTGTGGGCAATAATATGTTCCCCGGTCGCGATAGAGCCGGTAAGCGATACCATGCGTACCTTATCGTGGCCCGTCAGCACATCACCGACGCTAGCCCCACGGCCAAACAGCACGTTCAGCACGCCCGGCGGGAAAATACCTGCCGCCAGCTCCGCTAGTTTGAAGGTAGTCAAAGGGGTTTGTTCAGAAGGCTTAATCACCACGCAATTTCCCGCAGCCAGTGCCGGAGCCAGCTTCCAGGCCGCCATCATCAGCGGGTAGTTCCAAGGGGCGATCGAAGCCACCACGCCCAACGGATCGCGGCGGATCATCGAGGTATGCCCGGCCAGATATTCACCGGCGGCCAATCCGCTCAGGCAACGGCTGGCACCGGCAAAAAAGCGGAACACATCGGCCACCGCAGGCAGTTCGTCATTCAACACGCAGTGATAAGGTTTGCCACAGTTGAGGGACTCTAATTTGGCAAAAGTTTCTGCGTGCTCGTCAATCACATCGGCCAGTTTCAGCAAATGTTCGGCCCGCTCTTTCGGCGTGGTTTGCCCCCATTCAGTAAACGCAGCATCTGCCACCAATACCGCCTGATCCACCTGTTGTGTGCTGGCTTCTGCTACCAGCACGATGACTTCTCCCGTCGCCGGGTTAATTACCGGCAGCTTCTCACCTTGGCCTGCAACCAGTTGGCCGTTAATCAGCAGTTGGCTTTGCATAAGGTTTTCCTTTAAAAAAATGGACATAAGGGTTCAAACTACTTGCCGCTACCTGCGACGCTTTCCCCACCTTTAGTCAGGTAGTACGCCCCCAGAATCGGGATCATGGTCAGCACCATCACCGACAGCGCCACTACGTTAGTGATCGGCACATCACGCGGCCGACCAAGCTGGTTCAGCAACCACAGCGGTAGCGTGCGCTCATGCCCGGCGGTAAAAGTCGTGACGATGATTTCGTCGAATGACAGAGCAAACGCCAGCATGCCGCCCGCTAACAGTGCCGAGCCCAGGTTAGGCAAAATCACGTAACGGAAGGTCTGCCAACCGTCGGCCCCCAGGTCCATCGAGGCTTCGATCAGACTGTGCGAGGTTCGGCGGAAGCGGGCGATCACGTTGTTGAACACGATCACCACGCAGAAGGTGGCATGGCCGATCACAATGGTCATGATCCCCGGTTCAATATTCAGCGCCTTGAAGGCCGCCAGCAGCGCAATACCGGTGACGATCCCCGGCAAGGCGATCGGTAACAGCAGCAGCAGAGAAATACTTTCTTTACCGAAGAAATCTCGACGGTACAGCGCCGCAGCGGCCAAGGTGCCCAGCACCAGCGCAATGGCCGTCGCCAGGCAGGCGATCTGCACCGAAAGCAGCACCGCATCGATAATATCCTGCCGCCCGGCGGCCACGCTGAACCAGCGCAGCGTCAAACCCTGCGGCGGGAAGCTGAATGCCGCTTCCTCGGTGTTGAAGGCGTAGATGGCGATAATCGCCAGCGGGAAGTGCAGGAAGATCAGGCCGCCCCAGGCAGCCAATTTCAGCCCTAACGGCGCGCGTTCAGAGTGCATCGAAAGCCCCCAAGCGTTTAACAATCGAAAGATAAATCGCAATCAGCACGATCGGCACCAGGGTAAAAGCTGCCGCCATCGGCATATTGCCGATGGCCCCTTGCTGGGCGTACACCATACTGCCGATGAAATAACCCGGCGGGCCCACCAGCTGCGGCACGATAAAATCCCCCAGCGTCAGCGAGAAGGTGAAGATCGAACCGGCAGCAATCCCCGGCACCGCCAGCGGCAGGATCACATAGCGGAACGTCTGCGCCGGGCGCGCGCCCAGATCCGCAGAGGCATGTAACAGCGAAGGAGGCAAACGCTCCAAGGCAGCCTGGATCGGCAGGATCATGAACGGCAGCCAGATATAGACAAACACCAGGAACCGCGCCAGGCCGGAGGTGGACAACGTATTCCCCCCCACGCCGGGAATGCTCAGGATCCCCACCAACAACGGCTCCAACCCCATATGTTGCAGGAACCACTGCGCCACGCCGTCTTTAGCCAGCAACAGCGTCCAGGCATAGGCCTTGACGATATAGCTGGCCCACATTGGCATCATTACGGCGATATAAAAGAACGCCTTCACTTTGCCGCTGGTGTAACGCGCCATGTAATAGGCAATCGGGAACGCCAGCACCGCACTGGCCAGCGACACCAGCACCGCCATGGTGAGCGTGCGCACGATGATGTCGTAATTGGCCGGGTTGAACAGCGCACGCAGGTTGGCGAAGGTCAGATCCGGCGTCACCGTCATGGTGAAATCGTCGAAGGTGTAAAACCCTTGCCATAGCAGCGTCAGCAGTGATCCCAGATACACCGCGCCAAACCACAATAATGGCGGCACCAGCAACAACAGCAGATACAGCGTCGGCTTGCGGTACAGGTAGGTGGAGAGCGCGCGGATTTTGCCACCCTGTGAAACTGGATTCTCGATACTCATCTCCATCTCACCTCTCCTCCAGCAGCGGCACCATCGCCTCACGCGCCCAGCAGGCGGTCACCGGCTGGCCGATCAGGCGCTGCTGTTCAGCCGCCTGCCACTGTGGGTTGGCCTGGCTGACCAGCAATTTCTCACCGCTGTTCAGGGCGACTTCATAACGGGTAGCCGCGCCCTGATAATGGATATCCTGCAATGTGCCCTGAACCTGAATTTCCCCCTGCGCAGCCGTGCTGTGATCCAGCAAGCGAATATGTTCCGGGCGAATCGAGAAGGTAGCGCTCTGCCCCAGCAGACGTTGCGCCAGTTCGCTGCGCACCACGTTGGAGGTGCCGACAAATTCGGCGACAAACGGCGTTCTTGGCCGCATATACAACTCACGCGGTGAGTCCACCTGTTCAATACGGCCGTTGTTGAATACCGCAACGCGATCAGACATCGACAGCGCTTCGCTTTGATCGTGAGTGACAAAAATAAAGGTGATGCCCAGTTGGCGTTGCAGCTTTTTCAGTTCGCCCTGCATCTGCTCGCGCAGTTTCAGATCCAACGCCCCTAAGGGTTCATCCAGCAGCAACACGCGCGGGCGATTGACCAGCGCTCGCGCCAGTGCCACACGCTGGCGTTGGCCGCCGGAAAGATGCGCTGGCTTGCGTTCGGCGGCAAACCCCAGCGCGACGCTTTCCAGCGCCTGCTGTGCCCGCGCCAGCCGCTCACGCTTGGCTACGCCTTTCACCATCAGCCCATAGGCCACGTTTTCCAGCACCGACATATGCGGGAACAGCGCGTAATCCTGAAATACGGTATTCACATCGCGCTGGTACGGCGGCAGGTTGGCGGCCTCTTGCCCGTGAATGCGAATCGAGCCAGAACTGAGTTGCTCAAAACCGGCGATCAGCCGCAGGCAGGTGGTTTTACCCGAACCGGAAGGCCCAAGCATGGAGAAAAACTCTCCATCCTGAATGTCGACAGAAACCCGGTCAACGGCACGAACATCGCCGAAAATGCGCGAAACGTCGATAAACTGTACGGCAATGGTCATGATGCACGCTCCACGTTGATACTCCTAGCTCATTAAAGTTGATTCAGTAGGCGTAGCGAGCGTAGGCAGGTTGGGTGCGGACAGCGCGCAGGCCCCGGAGCGTACACGTAGTACGTGAGGAGGCCGAGCACTGCCCAATCCCAAGATGCCAAGCGCAGTAGCCTAATGAGTTAACTTTTATCTGCCGCCCATAATGGCGATATAGTCCTGCGTCCAACGGCTGTAGGGGACAAACTTGCCACCCTCTGATTGCGGTGTTTTCCAGAAAGCGATCTTGTCGAACTGGTTGAAGCCGTTGGTTTCGCAGCCTTTGTCACCGAGCAGGGTGCTGGCTTTACAGCCTGCCGGCACCGCTGGCAGTGAACCGAACCAGGCGGCAACATCCCCCTGCACTTTTGGCTCCAGCGACCAGTTCATCCACTGATAGGCACAGCTTGGGTGCTTGGCCTCTGCGTGCAGCATAGTGGTATCCGCCCAACCGGTGACGCCCTCTTTCGGGAAAACGGTAGCAATCGGCTGGCCTTCACCTTTCAAAGCATTAGCCTGATACGGCCAAGCGCCAGAGGCCACAACCCCTTCGTTCTTGAAATCGCTCATCTGTACCGAGGTATCGTGCCAATAACGGTGGATCAGCGCGTGCTGGCTACGTAACAGCGTGAGTACCGCCTGATACTGTTCTTCGTTTAATTGGTAGGGATCGGTGATGCCTAACTGCGGCTGGGTCGCTTTCAGGAATAGCGCCGCATCGGCGATATAAATCGGGCCATCATAGGCCTGCACCCGGCCCTGGTTGGTTTTGCCATCGGGCAGATTTTGCTGCTGGAAGACCACCGCCCAACTGTCTGGCGGCGTCGGGAAGGTTTTGCTGTTGTACATCAGCAGGTTTGGCCCCCACTGATAAGGCGTGCCATAAGTTTTGCCCGCCACGGTATACCAAGGCCCGTTCAGCAGACGTGGGTCGATATTCTTCCAGTTAGGGATCAAAGCAGGATTGATCGGCTGCACACGTTTGCCGTAGATCAGACGCAATGACGCATCGCCGGAGGCGGTCACCAGATCATAGCCGCCCTTGGCCATCAGGCTGACCATCTCATCGGAGGTGGCGGCGGTTTTCACGTTCACCGCACAGCCGGTTTGTTTCTCGAACTGGGTTACCCAATCGTAATTTTTGTCCGACTGGCCGCGTTCGATATAACCGGGCCAGGCAATGATATCCAGCCGCCCTTCGCCTTTGCCAAGCGGCTGATCGGCGGCCTGCGCCATGCCGCAAACAACGGTGATACAGAGCGCGGAAAGTGTGGTGACTGCGGTTGTTTTTCCCATCGTAATTACCCCTGTGTTGCGTATCTGAATGTGGCTGATTTTTATAATGTGACTGGCTAGAAAGTGGATTTGAATTTCGCCATCACATGCCTGACAACGCTGTAATCCTGTAATGAATCGCTGGAGAGATCCTTACCGTAGCCGGAGCGCTTCAGGCCGCCATGGGGCATCTCGCTCGCCAGGGTAAAGTGGGTGTTGATCCAGGTGCTGCCGTACTGCAAATGCGCGGCGATGTGCAGCGCGCGATCGATGTTCTGCGTCCAGACCGAAGAAGCCAGACCGTATTCGGAGTCGTTTGCCCAGCTCACCGCCTGCTCCAGCGTGTCGAAGCGCGTTACGCTGACCACCGGGCCAAATACTTCACGCTGGACGATTTCGTCGGTTTGCAGGCAACCCGCCAGTAAGGTGGGTTGATAGTAGAAACCGGGGCCGGAATGGGCTGCTGCACCGGTAATCAGTTCGATATGCGGCTGGCTGAGAGCGCGTTCGACAAAGCTGGCCACGCGATCGCGCTGGCGGCTGCTGATCAGCGGGCCGATCTCGTTGTCTTCATCGCGCTTGCGGGCGAAACGCAGGTTGGCGACCGCTTCGCCCAAGGCATCGACCAGTTTCTGGTAAATACCCGCCTGCGCATAGATCCGGCAGGCAGCGGTGCAATCTTGCCCGGCGTTGTAATAGCCAAAGGTGCGGATGCTGCTGACAACCTCGTCCAGATCGGCATCATCGCAGACGATCACCGGGGCTTTACCGCCCAATTCCAGATGAGTGCGTTTCACGTTTTTTGCCGCAGCCTGCATGATCTTTTGCCCGGTGACGATATCGCCGGTGACGGAAACCAGCCGCACCTGCGGATGCCCCACCAGATGACTTCCCACCCCTTCACCACCGCCATAAACAATGTTCAGCACGCCCGGCGGCAGGATCTCCTGCAAGGCAGGCACCAACGCCAATATCGTCAGCGGCGTATGTTCGGAAGGTTTGAATACCACGGTATTACCTGCGGCCAGCGCCGGAGCAATCTTCCAGGCCGCCATCATCAGCGGGTAATTCCAGGGTGCGATAGAAGCCACCACCCCAAGCGGATCGCGGCGGATCATTGAGGTGTGGCCTGCAATATATTCACCGGCCAGTTGCCCTTGCTGAGTACGTACCGCCCCGGCGAAGAAGCGGAATACGTCGACAGCCGCGGGCAGATCGTCCTTCAACGCCTGATGGAAGGGTTTACCGCAGTTGAGCGCTTCGAGCCGTGCCAAGCGTTCAGCCTGCTGCTCAATGGCATCGGCGATACGCAGCAAGATAGCCGCGCGAAAAGCGGGCGTGGTGCGTGACCAGTGGGAAAAAGCCTGCTGCGCAGCGGCAACAGCATTATTAACCTGGGTAACCGAAGCCTCGGCGATAGAAACCAGCGTTTCGCCGTTGGCAGGATTAACAATCTGCTCATAATGGCCTTCGCCTTCCACCGACTGGCCATTAATGAACTGCTGACAGGACAAACCTGAAACGAGGTGTACATCTGCCATTACGGATCGCCTTGTGACAAAAACGTTAATCAAATGTGATTATTTGGTTTTATCAGCCTAGGCGAGCACGCTGCGGACAACAAATACTAAATACCGAAGGCAGCGTTCGACTAAATCGAATGCTTTAGGCCAGCCACATTCATCTTGCTGTTCTCACGCGCAATGGTGAGGAACGGCGTTACCAATTCCGGCCGGGCGCTGCCCCGCCGCCATGCCAGGCCGATATCCAATGGCTCCAGCAGATCCACCAGTTTGCGCGCCTCGATCATATTGCCCTCCAGCGACCAGGCGCGATAAGCCATATCCGGCAGAATGGCAATCCCCATTCCTGCCGCCACCAGGCTGCGCACCGCTTCGGTGGAGGCAGTCTTCATCGCAATCTCTGGTTTAAGGCCCGCACGCCCCCAAATCCGCCGGGCATGCACATCCATTTCATCCACGTTCAGCTGGATCAGCGGCTGTTTTGCCACGTCGGCTAAACCGATGCTTTCGTGCTCCAGCAACGGATGCAGCGGCGGCAGCCATAGGCGATACGGCGAATGCATCAGCACTTCGGTTTGCAATGCATCACGGTCTTCGATGTTAGACAGGATCAGCACCCCGATATCTATCTCACCGCTCACCAGCAAGTGTTCGATATAGGGCCGCTCGTCCTCAATTACCTGGATCGTCACGTTGGGATAGGCTGATTTAAAACGCTTGAGCAATTCCACCAGAAAATAGCCCGCCACCAGGCTGGTAACGCCGATGGTCAGCTTGCCGGTCAGGCTTTCGGTGCCCAGTTGCAGGCTGCGCTTGGCATTATCAACCGTGGCGAGGATCAGATAGGACTGGCGCAGAAACTGATGGCCTTGATGCGTGAGGTTCATCCCTTTGGCGTGGCGCTCGAACAGCCGGACGCCAATCTCGGTTTCCAATTGCTGGATCGCCAAGGTTAACGAAGATTGTGAGACAAACACCGCCTGCGCGGCAGCAGAGATTGAGCCAGTTTCTGCCACAGCAATAAAATGGCGGATTTGGCGTAACGTCATCATGGCAAAGAAACCTCGGTCAAAACGGTTGTTTTGAGTGTAGGTGCTTACCAGAGAGCTATCGGGAAAAGTGTGCAAAACGCGATGGCGTTCGCTTTTTTAGCATGATAGATAGATCCATAGATAGGCCCAAAATACCGGCACATCTGCATCAGTTTTAACTTATAATGTGTTCTGGTGACTGGATATACTGATGGGATAGTGATGAATAGTGCTAAAAAAACGGTGGTATCTTATATCAAACCTTCCCGTGAACAGATTGTTCGTTCTGTGGTGACTTCCACAGCCATCGAAACAGGTCAATCATCGGATAAAATTGAAGCCTCTCTCAAAATTCAACGTGAAAAATTTGCTCATCTTCGCCTGGGGATTTAATCATTTTCTAGCGCTCTGCTGACCCAATACTTCATCGGTTCATAGTCCATGCCCATTCCTGCATGAATGGCTGATATGTAATGAGTTTTGTTTTGCTCCCAACTTTGGTAATCCAAAGGTTTGAATCCTCCTTGAACAGCCATTACATCAGCTAGAAGCCGTGATAAACGCCCATTACCTTCTCTGAACGGGTGGATCAGTATCAACTCTACGTGGATAACCGCAATTGCCTCTATAACTCCTTCTTTGTTCATTCCTGAGCATGGCGTATATCTAGCGAGATACTTTGTTTCGAATTCACTCAATAGCTTTGGCAACTGTGTAGAAGGCGCAAACATAAAGCCACCTTTACTGATATTCACTGTTCGCTCTTGTCCAGCCCATTTATAGATATTTGCCAGCCAGCGGCGGTGCCAATCTTTTATCATTGAAAAAGTGATTGGCCCCTGAGGAAATTGCTCTTCAAAAACAGCTTGATAAAGCTTCTCCAACAGGACCAATTCAGCGCCATCGATTTCATCAAGGGTAGAAATCCCCAGCCTATTTGACAAGACTTGCTCAGCAGAGTCTTCAGCATACTTTCCTTCACTGCTTGAAACGTCGTATCTGCTCATTGGAGTTCCGATTTGCGATTGCGACCATCGAGGGTAAGAACGGATAATGTTCATCAGGCCAGAATCAATAAAGGCGCAGCAATGCTACGCCCCTATGGCATCAGTCTACTCAAGACCGAACAGATCAAATCGCTTCTTCGTCTTGCTCGCCGGTACGAATACGCACCACTCGCGCTACGTCGAAGACAAAGATCTTACCGTCACCGATTTTGCCGGTCTGTGCGGTTTGCATAATGGTTTCTACGCAGGTATCCACGATATCGTCAGCCACGACGATTTCGATTTTGACCTTCGGCAGGAAGTCGACCATATATTCTGCACCCCGGTACAGCTCGGTATGGCCTTTCTGACGGCCAAAGCCTTTAACTTCAGTGACAGTCATCCCGGTGATCCCAACTTCAGCCAGCGCTTCACGCACGTCATCCAGTTTGAACGGTTTGATAATAGCGTCGATTTTTTTCATCTTTATTCCTTAATTACCAATTTTTACGGCCAAAACCGGAGGTGATCGGGTAGCGGCGGTCTTTACCAAAACTACGGGCGGTAATGCGCGGCCCAACGGCAGCCTGACGGCGCTTGTATTCGTTGATATCCACCAGGCGAATCACCTTACGCACGATGGCCTCTTCAAAACCTTCGGCCACCAGATCGGCGACGGATTTATCGCGCTCAACGTAGCCTTCCAGAATGGCATCCAGAATGTCGTACGGCGGCAGGCTGTCCTGATCGAGCTGATCCGGGGCCAATTCGGCAGACGGTGGACGATCGATCACCCGCTGCGGGATCACGTAAGAGACGGTATTACGGTACTCAGACAGTTTAAACACCAGCGTTTTTGGGACGTCTTTCAACACGTCAAAGCCACCCGCCATATCACCATACAGCGTGGCATAACCCACAGCCATCTCGCTTTTGTTACCCGTGGTTAACACGATGCTGCGGCGTTTGTTAGACAATGCCATCAGCACCACACCACGGCAGCGCGCCTGTAGGTTTTCTTCGGTGGTGTCGCGCTCGGTGCCAACAAACATCGGTGACAACTGGCCCATAAAGGCATCAAACATCGGCTCAATAGAAACAATATCAAACTCGATGCCGAGGATTTCGGCTTCTTCTTTAGCATCGGCAATGCTGATATCCGCCGTGTAGCGGAACGGCATCATTAACGCCTGAACTTTGTCTTTACCCAATGCATCAACGGCAATCGCCAGCGTCAACGCCGAGTCGATACCGCCGGACAGGCCCAGCACCGCGCCTTTGAAACCATTTTTGGTCACATAGTCGCGTACCGCCAGCACCAGTGCTTCATACACCTGCGCCAACTGCGGCAGCTCCGCCGCCGGGGCGGTCATCGGTACCACTTGCAGCCCGTTGAATTCTAACTGCGTGACCTGCTCAGCAAACGCCGCTAGGCGATGGGTCATATTGCCTGCGGCATCAAACACTTTTGAGCAGCCATCAAAAATCAGCTCATCCTGCCCGCCGATCTGATTGAGATACACCAATGGCAGGCCCGTACGCTGGCAGTGGCCCGCCATCAGGGTTTTACGGATATAAGGTTTTTCACGGTTATACGGCGAGGCATTGATCGACAGCAGAATTTCCGCCCCAGCCGCTTTTGCCGCATCCACCGGTTCCGGGAACCACAGATCTTCACAAATCAACAGCCCCAGACGATAGCCTTTCAGATCCACCACGCAGCTTTTATCTCCTGCATGGAAGTAGCGTTTTTCGTCGAACACACCGTAGTTCGGCAGTTGCTGTTTGAAGTAACGCGCCAGCAACTGCCCCGCGGAAAACAGCGACAGGGCGTTATACAGTTTATCGCCTTCACGCCACGGGTGGCCTACCAGGATCGCCACATGGGCCGATGCCTGTTGCAAGCGGCTCAACTGGGTATCACAGCGCTGATAAAAATCGTCACGGTACAGCAGGTCTTCCGGCGGATACCCCGACAGTGCCAGTTCGGTGAACATGACCAGATCGGCTCCCGCCTTCTGCTGCTCTTGCACGGTTTGCAACATGCGTTCCGTGTTGCCTTCAATATCGCCCACCAGCAAATTCAGCTGGGCCAACGCAATGGAAAGTGATCTGCTCATATCTCTCTAGTCTGCCATGCCACAACAAAGGAAAAGGAGTTTCAGACTGCTGACAAAACCCGTTGTTAGGGAGAGCGTGCCGATGGGGTCGTAGCGGCGTAAGCCGCCGGAGCGCCCCTCGGTACGCTAGGCCCGGGTATCTCGGGCTCAAAAACTCTTTGTCATTAACCTCAAACGGAGTTTATACCCTTCCGGCTTGTTTGTTGAGAACCTGCACTAGGCAGGTTGATGAAAGAAAACATCATTCTTTGAAATCGTTGGCGTCCAGTTCGTGGCGCGACAACAATTTATAGAACTCAGTACGGTTACGGCCCGCCATGCGCGCGGCCTGGGTGACGTTACCCTTGGTGATCTGCAACAGCTTACGTAAATAGTGTAATTCAAACTGGTTACGTGCCTCGACAAAGGTCGGCAACGCGGTGTTTTCCCCTTCCAGGGCCTGCTCTACCAGCGCTTCGCTGATCACCGGAGCCGTGGTCAGCGCCACGCACTGCTCGATCACGTTCACCAACTGGCGCACATTGCCCGGCCAACTGGCGGTCATCAGGCGTTTCATCGCATCGGAGGAGAAGCTACGCACAAAAGGCTTATGGCGCAGAGCCGACTCGCGCAGCAAATGATTGGCCAGCAGCGGGATATCTTCCGCCCGCTCATTCAGCGCCGGGATCTTCAGGTTGACAACGTTCAGGCGGTAGTAGAGATCTTCGCGGAACTCGTTTTTCGCCATCGCCTTGGGTAAATCACGGTGGGTCGCGGAAATGATACGCACGTCGATGTCCAGATCGCGGTTGCTGCCCAGCGGGCGCACCTTGCGCTCCTGCAGAACGCGCAACAGCTTCACCTGTAGCGAAAGCGGCATATCACCAATCTCGTCCAGGAACAGCGTCCCACCTGCTGCGGCCTGGAACAACCCCTCACGGCTGCTCACCGCACCGGTAAATGCGCCTTTGGCGTGCCCAAACAGCTCGGACTCCAGCAGTTGCTCGGGCAACGCACCGCAGTTAATGGCAATAAAGGCCTTTTTCGCTCGCGGGCTGGCACCGTGAATCGCCTGCGCCAGCACTTCCTTACCGGTACCACTCTGGCCGTTGATCAGCACGCTGACGTCCGACTGCGCCACCATCTTGGCCTGCTCCAGCAGGCGCAGCATGATTGGGCTGCGGGTCACAAAGTCTTCACGCCAGCTTTCATCACCGGCCGGTATCGACAACGACAGCGCATCATCGATAGCTTTATACAGTGCATCGCGATCGACCGGCTTGGTCAGGAAACTGAATACCCCTTGCTGGGTGGCAGCAACCGCATCCGGGATCGAACCGTGAGCGGTAAGAATGATCACCGGCATACCCGGCTGATACTTCTGGATTTCAGCGAACAGCGCCATGCCGTCCATTTCATCCATCCGTAAATCGCTGATGACCAGGTCGATCTTTTCACGTGCCAGCAGGCGCAGGGCCTCTTGACCGCTTGCGGCAGTAGTAACGTGAAAACCCTCGCTTGTCAGGCGCATCCCCAGCAACTTGAGCAGGCTGGGATCGTCGTCAACCAACAGAAGATTGGCCGGTTTGCGAGCTGTCATTGCGCTTAAGGTTCCTTATGAACAGGTGGCGGTGCGTCGGTTTCTTCCGGTTCTACTGGCACAGCAGTCCCTTTTTCTACCTCAGGCTCAGCCTCTTTGGCTTTAGCTTTGGCCGGCACTGGCGCTGTCGCCGCCCCCTTGCTGGCAGCATCCGCTTTTGGCTGTGCTGCGCTGTTTTCCGGGATTTCACCCTGCATTTGCTTACGCGAAGAGAGCTGGCGTTCGATATCGGTCAGATTCTCCAGCTTGCGTGACGTTTCCTGCAATTGGTTCTGCAAATGAGCCTGGTTTTGGCGAAGCAAGTCTATCTGGTTGTCTGAGCTTTCCTGCAGGTGCTGATAGCGAGCCCGCTCGTCAAACAGTGAGACCTGCAAGGCCTGCTGCTGGCGCCATAGCTGCAACAGTGGGCGTAATGAGTTTGGAAAATCAAGACGATAACTGTTCAGGCGCTCGATAATCTGGCGGCGTTCAGCCGAGGTCGGTTCAGCGCTACCCAGCAGAATGCTTTGTTTGAAAACGCCTTGCCAGTTGCTGCCCGGCAGGGTTTTTACCAATGCACGAGCCTGAGTGGAACCGATACGCTCGGCACAATCCATCACTCGCAGCCAGTAGAGAGGGTTTTCCAACACCTCTTTTTCATCAAGCGGCAGCAGGGTTTCACAAGGTGCAATGCGGTAATCCACGACTTTAATGTCTGGAATGGACTCCTGCTGCTGCTGGGCCAAATCAGTACTGGCGGCACGTTCAACACAACCGGTCAGCAGAAACGGGGCCAAAAGCATCGGGCCCAGAAAAGAGAGTGGGCGCTTGCCGAGCGGTGCACGTTGAGAAACACGTGGTGAACCTTCGGTCTGCGGTAAAGAGGCGCGTTTAGACCATGTGTACATTATTTATTCATTCTCGGCGGTTAATGGCAATTCAATTCGGAAACAGACATCAGCGTCAGCGACGTTGACCAGTTTCAGCTCTCCGCGCATACGGCGGATACAGTCCTGAGCAATGCTCAGCCCCAGCCCGCTTCCTTTTACCGCCCCTTTTCGCTGGTGACTACCTTGGAAAAAAGGCTCAAATATCATGGTATGTTCCGTTTCGGGGATCGGCGTACCGCTATTAGCGACGTCAATCTGCACCCGTTGACCAACTTGGCGACTGCGGATCCAAATGTTACCGGATTCCTCGCCGTAGTGCACCGCATTGGAGTAGAGATTATCCAGTACGCGCATTAATAGCGTAGGTTGTGCCCAGCAGATTTCCGCATCAAGCTTCACCTCGGTGCGAATCATTTTAGCCCGAGCAGGCAAACTGTGGGCAGCGACGACCATATCGACCAATTCTTCCAGCTCGACATTCTCATGTTCTGACGGGCCATCGGCCAGTTTGCGGTTGTAATCCAGCAATTGCTCAATCAGTTGTTGCAGGTGGCGGCTGCTTTGATCGAGGATCGCCACCACTTCTTTTTGATCGGGGGTCAGCGGGCCCGCCACTTCATCCGCCAGCAGTTCGGTCCCTTCCCGCATACTGGCCAGCGGCGTTTTCAGCTCATGGGAAATATGGCGTAGGAACTCATGCCGCTGCGACTCCAGCCATGCCAGGCGCTCACTCAGCCAGATAATCCGTTGCGCTAGCGATCGCAGTTCACGCGGGCCCTTGAACGAGGCAGTCATACCGATTGGCCGCCCTTCTCCCAAACGGTTAATCATACGCTCAACCGCCTTGACCGGCCCGATAATCATGCGGGTAAACAGCACCACCAGTATCACGCTAACCAGAAACAGCAACAGCGCCTGCCAGCCGAAAAATTGACCGCGTTCGGCGATCGCCTGTTGCAACTGCTGACCACGGGAAAAGATCACGCTGCGCGTGGCCTGAACCATTTCTGCGTTGGAACGCGAGAACGACTCCAGCAACAGCGAAGAATCCTTATCGGGGCCGCTGCTCTGGCATTTGATGGTGGCAAGCTGAGTGAGCAGATCGCGCAGTGTCTGGTAGTAACGCTCATCTGGCAGGATCGGCGCATGGGAGTCCAGCATCTGTGAATATTGTTTGCGCTGATTCTGGTAAAGCCGCTCCAGCGTAGGATCGACCAGCACGCAGTACTGGCGATAGCTGCGCTCCATTTCCAGCGCCATGCTGGTCATTGCTTCACTGCGCCTGGCATCCACCAGCGTGGTGCGGTTGATATCTGCCGCCTGCGCACTGAGATGATCCAGGCTCTGGTAGGCTTGATAAGCCAGTACCAGCAACGGTAACAGCACCAATAGAAACGCCATCAGCACCAATTGACGCAGCGAGCGTGGGAATAAACGCCATCTTTTCAAAGAAATCATCTCATTATCTCTAGTCTGCCTTGATGCTAACTGACTCGACGGGGAGAAAAAAGCCCGATGAAGGAGAATCCGCGATCTGGCACGCAAAGAGGGTCGTTTAGCGCACAAGAAAGCCTGTTCTCGCGTTGAATACCGGAAAGCAGAATGGAAAAGAGATTGAGGTGTTTTGCCAGAAGGAGTAAGACAATATAACAACAGCGCGAATGCGGTTTTGATATTGACGCTGGGGCAAAAATGCCCCATCGCAATAAGATGTGTGGATGCCCTTACACCTCGTCCCCAGGGTGATGTAGCACAAGGCTGGCATCGAATAGGACGAATAGCATCCTTAAGTATCCGGAATTGATGAACACATCATCACAGTTGGATACAAGGCGGTGCCTCACTCAACGTGTCGTCCGATGCTTGATAAAGCCGCTTACGCGTCTGTTATCGGTTTAGTTGGACGATAGGCACCATTTCTTTGGCATCATTCGGAGGCTTATGAGGCAGAATTCCGTCTAAATACGGGGCCGTCATAAAAAGTTGAATGAGCAACTGAATGATATAATGCACTACTCGTGCCAAGTTTTAAATTAATTTATTAATTAATTGATTTTATTGATTAATTTATTTTAAACCCATTTAAACCTACCAATCTGGGTTATACCTTATGAGTTATAATCCATCGTACCGTCGCCAAATACCGACAACTTATCCCTGTAAAATTACTCATCAATAAAATCAACACGTTATATGTCTCTTTTTAGAGACACCCAAGATGACGTTTGTCGCAAAAAACCGACACCACCCGTAACCCATTAAAATATAAGACAATAAAAAGGGCGCAATATTTTGCGCCCCAGCCAATTAAGCCTCAAGCGAACAGAGTCAATCAGCCCAGTTGTTTACGCGCGTTGCGGAACATGCGCATCCATGGGCTATCTTCCCCCCACCCTTCCGGGTGCCAGGAGTTGCTGACAGTGCGGAATACTCGTTCTGGGTGCGGCATCATAACGGTGGCGCGTCCATCGTTGCTGGTCACTGCGGTGATGCCGTTCGGTGAACCGTTCGGGTTCGCCGGGTAAGCCTCGGTCACCTGACCGGCATTATCCACAAAGCGCAGAGCCACCAGGCCATGATGTTCCAGCGCCGCCAGATGTGCCGCGTCGCGCACTTCCACATGGCCTTCGCCATGAGAAACCGCGATCGGCATACGTGAACCGGCCATTCCCTGCATAAACAGCGATGGACCGGCAGCCACTTCTACCAGGCTGAAACGGGCTTCAAAGCGATCCGACAGGTTACGCACAAAGCGCGGCCAGTGCTCAGCCCCTGGGATCAGTTCACGCAGGTTGGACATCATCTGGCAACCGTTGCAAACACCCAATGCCAAGGTTTGTGGCCGATGGAAGAACTCGGCAAACTCATCGCGTACGCGATCGTTGAACAGAATCGATTTCGCCCAACCTTCACCGGCGCCCAGCACGTCACCGTACGAGAAACCACCGCAGGCAACCAGCGTGTGGAACTCCCGCAGATCGCGACGCCCTGCCAGTAGATCGCTCATATGCACATCAACCGCGTCGAAACCGGCCCGGTGGAACGCAGCCGCCATCTCAACGTGGGAGTTGACGCCCTGTTCACGCAACACCGCCACTTTCGGACGTGCGCCCTTGGCAATGTAAGGAGCAGCAATGTCTTCATCCGGTGCGAAGGTCAGCTTAACGTTCAGACCCGGATCGCGATCGTCCTGCTTGGCCTGATGTTCCTGATCGGCACACTCTGGGTTATCACGCAGGCGCTGCATCTGCCAGGTGGTTTCAGCCCACCAGGTGCGCAGCGTATTGCGGCTTTCGCTATACACCGGTTTGCCTGCGCAGGCGATCTCAAAGCGATCGCCGCTCTGCGCGCTGCCAATAAGATGTACGTTGTCGGTCAAGCCCTGCTCGGCAAACACCTGCTGCACGGCGGCCAACTGCGCGGTACTAACCTGAATGACTGCGCCGAGTTCTTCGTTGAACAGGGCAGCCAGCACGTCATCACCCAACGCCTGGATATCAACATTCACACCGCAGTGCCCAGCAAAGGCCATTTCTGCCAGCGTAATCAGCAGGCCACCGTCGGAACGATCGTGATAAGCCAGCAGTGCGCGATCTGCCACCAGTCGCTGCATCGCATTGAAGAAACCGGCCAATTGCTCAACGTTGCGTACATCGGCAGGTTTGTCACCCAGTTGGCGATAAACCTGTGCCAATGCCGTCGCCCCCAACGCGTTGTGACCATTACCCAAGTCGATCAGCAACAGCGCGGTATCGCCTTTATCCGTACGCAGTTGCGGCGTCACGGTGTGGCGCACATCTTCAACACGGGCAAACGCGGTGATCACCAGCGAAAGCGGTGAGGTCATCTCGCGTTGTTCATTACCTTCCTGCCAGCGGGTTTTCATCGACATCGAATCTTTACCCACCGGAATGGTGATGCCTAACGCCGGGCAAAGCTCTTCACCCACGGCTTTTACCGCTGCATACAGGCCAGCATCTTCACCCGGGTGACCCGCTGCCGCCATCCAGTTGGCAGAAAGCTTCACGCGCTTCAGCGAACCGATTTCGGTCGCCGCCAGGTTGGTTAGCGCTTCCCCCACGGCCAAACGGGCTGAGGCGGCAAAATCCAGCAATGCCACTGGCGCACGTTCGCCAATCGACATCGCTTCACCGTAGTAACTGTCCAGGCTGGCGGTAGTGACCGCACAGTCGGCCACCGGGATCTGCCATGGGCCAACCATCTGATCGCGCGCCACCATACCGGTTACGGTGCGGTCGCCAATGGTGATCAGGAAGGTTTTCTCCGCCACGGCGGGCAGATGCAGCACGCGTTTCACCGCCTCGGCAAGGGTGATCTCTGCGCGTTGCAGAGCTTCACCTTGCGCCTGCTGGCGCTGAACGTCGCGCGTCATTTTTGGCGTTTTACCCAGCAACACGTCCAGTGGCATATCAATCGGCTGATTGTCGAAGTGACGATCGTTGAGCGTCAGGTGCAACTCTTCTGTGGCTTCACCAATCACCGCATAGGGCGCACGCTCGCGGCGGCAAATGGCATCGAACTGCGCCATCTGTTCAGGAGCCACCGCCAGCACATAACGCTCCTGCGATTCGTTACACCACACTTCGAGCGGGCTCATGCCCGGTTCATCATTGAGGATGTCACGCAGTTCAAAACGGCCACCGCGACCACCGTCGCTCACCAGCTCTGGCATCGCATTCGACAAACCACCGGCACCCACATCGTGGATAAACAGGATCGGGTTGTGATCGCCCAACTGCCAGCAGCGATCGATCACTTCCTGGCAACGGCGTTCCATTTCCGGGTTGTCACGTTGTACCGAAGCAAAGTCCAGATCGGCATCAGACTGACCAGATGCCATAGAAGAGGCTGCACCGCCGCCTAAACCGATATTCATCGCCGGGCCACCCAACACCACCAGTTTGGCACCCACGGTGATTTCGCCCTTCTGCACGTGATCGGCACGGATGTTACCCAGACCGCCCGCCAGCATGATCGGCTTGTGGTAACCGCGCAGTTCAACACCGTTGTGGCTATTGACGCGTTCTTCATAAGTACGGAAGTAACCCACCAGCGCCGGGCGACCAAATTCGTTATTGAACGCAGCGCCCCCCAATGGGCCGTCGGTCATGATATCCAGCGCGGTGACGATGCGATCCGGCTTACCAAAATCCTGCTCCCATGGCTGTTCAAAACCAGGGATACGCAGGTTGGAAACCGAGAAGCCCACCAGACCGGCTTTCGGCTTCGCGCCGCGGCCGGTAGCCCCTTCATCACGGATCTCGCCACCGGAACCGGTAGCGGCACCCGGCCACGGCGAGATCGCCGTCGGGTGGTTATGAGTTTCTACTTTCATCAGGATATGTGCCTCTTCCTGATGATAGTCATAGAGGCCGTTTTCCGGCGCAGCAAAGAAGCGGCCCACCTGCGAACCTTCCATCACGGCGGCGTTGTCTTTATAGGCTGAAAGCACGTAGTCCGGCGTCTGTTCGAAGGTGTTTTTGATCATTTTGAAGAGCGATTTAGGTTGCTGCTCGCCGTCGATGATCCAATCGGCGTTGAAAATCTTGTGGCGGCAATGTTCGGAGTTAGCCTGCGCGAACATATACAGCTCGATATCCGTTGGGTTGCGCCCCAAACCGGTAAACGCATTCAGCAGGTAGTCAATCTCGTCCTGTGCCAGCGCCAGGCCGAGCTTCGCGTTGGCCTGCTCCAGTGCGCTGCGGCCTTGGCCCAGCATGTCGACCGTCTGATAAGGGGCGGGTTGGTGATGAGAAAACAGTTTTTCTGCCTGCTGCAACTCGCTGAAGACGGTTTCCATCATGCGATCGTGCAGCAACGCAGCCAGTGTCTGCCACTGGGTTTCATCAAGCGCAGGCGCGGTGACATAAAATGCCAAACCACGCTCAAGGCGAATCACCTGGGCCAGGCCACAGTTGTGCGCAATGTCGGTGGCTTTGGAAGACCAGGGGGAAATGGTGCCTGGACGCGGCGTGACCAGCAGCAGGCGGCCTTCCGGGGCATGTTCAGCGAGAGAGGGGCCATACTTGAGCAACCGCTGAAGCTTGGCATGTTCTTCAGCACTTAGCGGTGCGCTAACATCGGCAAAGTGGACGTATTCGGCGTAGATATCACTGACCGGGAGTTGAGCGTCCTGGCAGCGGGACAGCAGTTTGGCAATACGAAAAGCCGACAAAGCGGGCGAACCACGCAATATTTCCATAATCAAAGTTCTCTCGTCTTCGAAGCAACTGAACTTCAGTACTTCATTGGGCGCAACAGGGGAAAACGCGCGCCATTATAGAGAATCCGCGCCGCCGACGAAACCGTTTGCGTAGCTATTATTGATAAAAGCGCTTTCCGCTATCGATTTACCATAACGTGTCAATAAAGTTGCACGCTGACGTTTAGTTACGCAAAATGCCCCCAACACTGGTGATTTAACCATGATAAATCCCGTAATCCAGCTAACTGAAAGCGTGCATTTATTTGAGATAACTATTTGAAACGAATAAAAATAAATTACATTCTAATCGGTGTTGTCACCTTGCTTCTGGCACTCGCCCTGTGGCCCAATATTGCTTGGCGCGGTGGCTTGGGTGGCCAACTCGAAGCGATCAAATCACGGGGAGAGCTGCGGATCAGTACGTTGAATTCGCCATTAACCTATTTCACCACCAAGCAGGGGCCGAGTGGCCTTGACTATGAACTGGCAAAAAGCTTCGCCAACTATCTGGGAGTGAAACTGGTGGTGATCCCACACCAGAATATCAACGATCTGTTTGACGATCTGGATGATGATAACGCCGATCTGCTGGCCGCAGGTCTGATCTACAATCCGGATCGTCTCAGCCGCGCCAGCACCGGCCCGGCCTACTACTCGGTTTCCCAGCAAGTGGTTTACCGGCTCGGTACTTCGCGGCCAAAAACCTTTGCCGATATGAAAGGCAAGCTGGCGGTAGCTTCAGGCTCGGCGCACGTCAGCACGCTAAAACAGCTCAAGCAGAATAAATACCCCACCCTGAGTTGGGAAGCCTCGAGCGATCTCACCTCCAAGGAACTGCTGGAACAGGTCGCCGATGGCAAGCTTGATTACACCATTGGTGATTCCGTCACCATTGCTCTGCTACAGCGTATTCACCCACAACTGGCGGTGGCGTTTGACGTGACCGATGAAGAACCGGTGACCTGGTACCTGAAACGCAGCAGCGATAACAGCCTGTATGCCGCACTGCTGGATTTTTACAGCCAAAAAGTGGAGGACGGTACGCTGGCGCGGCTCGAAGAAAAATACCTTGGTCATGTGGGTAGCTTCGATTACGTCGATACCAGAACCTTCCTGTCGGCGATCGACTCAGTGCTGCCTAACTTCCGTTCATTGTTTGAAAAGCATGCCAATGAGATCGACTGGAAGTTGCTGGCAGCCATTGCCTATCAGGAATCCCACTGGAACCCGCAGGCCACCTCCCCGACCGGCGTGCGCGGGCTGATGATGCTGACACGCGCCACCGCCGATGGCTTAGGCGTCAATGATCGGCTTGATCCGGAAGAGAGTATTCAGGGTGGCGCTCTTTATCTGCAACGCCTGATGGCAAAAGTGCCGGACAGCGTACCGGAAGACGAACGTATCTGGTTCGCTCTGGCGGCCTATAACATGGGTTGGGGTCATATGCTGGATGCCCGCAAACTGACCAAAAGCCAGCAGGGCAACCCCGATCGTTGGGTGGATGTCAAACAGCGTCTGCCAATGCTCAGCCAGAAACGCTATTCCCCCTTACTGACCTATGGCTATGCCCGTGGTCATGAAGCCTATAACTACGTGGAAAATATCCGCCGCTATCAGGTCAGCCTGGTGGGCTATCTACAGGAAAAAGAGAAGAAGGCGGCGCAGGAAGCCATGAAACAGACTGAACTGGCGCAAGGTTATCCGGCGGTAGAAGCAAAACTGGCGCTGAACTACTGATTATTCTGGATCTTTCTCGCTACGCAGCGCCTGCTTCAGCGCTTTTTTCTGTTCACGGCGCCAACGGAAGAAGTTGCTGAGCGTCGCGGCGCACTCTTCTGCCAACACGCCCGCCACGATCTCGACCTGATGATTCATACCCGGATGGCGCAGGATGTCCACCAGCGAACCGGCAGCACCGGTTTTCTCATCCGCCGCACCGTACACCAGGCGGCGGATGCGGCTATGGATCATCGCTCCGGCACACATCACGCAGGGTTCCAGCGTGACGTAGAGTGTGGCGTTCAGCAGGCGATAATTTTGCAAGACCGTGCCCCCTTGGCGCAGCGCCATGATCTCCGCATGAGCGGTAGGATCATGGCGGCCAATCGGCCGGTTCCAACCTTCGCCAATCACCTGATTATCCAGCACCAGTAGCGCCCCCACCGGCACTTCACCCTCTTCCTGCGCACGCAGGGCCAGGCTCAACGCCTGCCGCATCCAGTATTCGTCATTATATTCATTCATTACATCAATCCTCGTGCGCTTTTTTGCGGCGGGCATTATACACAGTAGCCCCCTTTTATCGCAGCAGCACTGCAACAAATCGGTCTGTGGCCCGTTTGGGGTGTGTTCACAGAAGCTCGCCCCTGCAATAAGTCGCTGTTTTACAAAATTTTGACAACTTTATACAGCGAACAGACAACTCAGCCCATGATAAGGTGAATAATCGCTGCACTACTCCCAGAGTCCTGCATAAGAGGCACTATCGTGAAAATAAAACAGGCAGCAATCCTATTAACTCTCACTCTGTTCCCGCTGTTCGGCCTGGCAAAAACGGCATCCCCCGTGGTCAGCGTCAAGTCAGAGCTCGCCGCCCCGGTGATGCTGGTGAACAGTGAAGATAAAAACTATCTGAAGATCTCCCTAACCGGTTTCAACCTTGACAGCCAACGCCGCAGCCCGATCAACCTGGCGCTGGTGATTGACCGATCCACCTCGATGAGCGGTGATCGGATCGAAAAAGCCAGAGAAGCGGCGATTCTCGCGGTGAATATGCTTAATCCAACGGACACGCTGTCGGTGGTGGCTTACGATAACAGCGCCGAAGTGATCATCCCCGCCACCAAGGTCAGCAACAAACCCGCGCTGATCGCCCGCATTCAGCAGCATATTCACCCACGAGGCATGACCGCGCTGTTTGCCGGTGTCAGCAAAGGTATTGGTCAGGTGGATAAACACCTGAGTCACGAGCAGGTAAACCGTATCATTCTGCTCTCTGATGGCCAGGCGAACACCGGCCCAACCTCCATCAGCGAACTGGCCGATCTGGCCCGCATCGCGGCCAAGAAAGGGATCGCCATCACCACCATCGGGCTGGGCGACGACTATAACGAAGATTTAATGACCGCTATCGCCGGTTACAGCGACGGCAACCACGCCTTTGTCGCAAACTCGGCCGATCTGGAAACCGCTTTTACTAGAGAGTTTCAGGACGTCATGTCAGTAGTGGCGCAGGACGTTATCGTCCAGATCAAGACCAACGATCGCGTAAAACCGGTACGCTTGCTTGGGCGTGATGGTGAAATTTCCGGCAATGTGGTTAACGTTAAGCTGAATCAGCTCTATTCCAATCAGGAAAAATACGTCCTGCTGGAGGTGATTCCAGAAAAGGGCGTCGACAATCAGCAAAAAGAGCTGGCCGATGTCAGCGTCAGCTACCTGAATCTCAGCAGTAAGCAGCAGGATCGTGTCAACGAACGGGTCACCGTCAGCTACAGCCGTTCCGCGGCGAAGGTCAGCGATGCCGTACAGCAGGAGGTGCTGGCCGAATCAGAGATTCAGAAAACGGCGCTGGCCAACGACGAAGCTATCCGGCTAATCGATGCGGGCCGCAAAGATGAAGCAAAGAAAGTGCTGGAATCTAACGCGACCAAACTCGGCGGCCTGTCGTTCTCCAGCCCGGTTGCGGAGAAAAAGGTGAGGGAGAGCACGGAGAAACAACGCAAGCTGGCAGAGGACATTGACAGTAAAGAAGCCGCCACCTACCGTAAGGCACTCAAAGAGCAGAACTACAACGTCAAACAACAGCAGAAGTAAAGGTCAACTCCGCGCTGAGTCAGTAAACGGGCTCAGCGCCGCCATGGGATGGGTCATGAAGTCGTCAAGAAGTCTGTTTCTCTTTACCTTTACCACGTTGCTGATCTGCGCGGCGATCGCCTACTTTGGTTATCGTACCCTGACCCACGAAGCCCTGTTGCGTCACTACCAGAATCAGCGTCTGGCACAGAGCCATACCACCCAAGTCAGTACCTTCATTATGGACCTGCTGAATCAGCACGCGGTACGCCTCAGTTCTATCGCCACCTATATTCCGTTGGACAGTAAAGCGCTCAATGAATTAGTCGCCCAAGAGAGCAGCATTGATGCGCTTTTTGTGCTGGAGAAAAACCGGCTGCTGTTCCCCAATGCTCAGGCGGCGCTGACCGAGAAAGAAAAAGCCTGGGTACAGGCTATCACCCCCATCACACAAGATCCGAGTCTGCTTTACAGCCACTACTTTACCAATGAGCGAACCCAGCCGACCTCAGGTTGGTACCTCAGCCGTGAGTTCGGCGCGCCGCTGTTGATTTACTGGCAGCAGCGCGGCAATCAACTGATCGGTTTTAAGTTTTCCTACGTTAAGCTGTTGTCCGACGTGATTAACTCGCTGACATTCGACTATACGCCGAATACGGTACGGGTACTGGATGATGGGCGCCTGATCTATCAGAGCGGCGAGGCGCAGTTGCCTGACGGCCAGACGGCGCTGGACTCCCAGCGCCTGCCCTACCCATTGAGCGCCTGGCAGATAGATTATTACGCCAAAACGCTTAACGGCTATACCGCCTATCTCTGGGGCGGTCTGCTGATCCTGCTGCTGATCGTGCTCGTCGGGCTGGCCATGCTGTACCTGTACCGCGAATATACCCGCCAGTTGCGGCTTGCCCAACAGCAGGTCAACTTTGTTGGCCAGGTCTCCCACGAGTTGAAGACGCCGTTGACCAATATCTCCCTGTATGCGGAGATGTTGCAGGAGTTGCAACAGGAAGAGAGTTCACCGAGTTCCCCGAGTCAGCGCTATCTTGAGGTGATTCTCAATGAGAGCAAACGCCTCTCACGTTTGATCCAGAATATCCTCAGCTTTACCAAAGCCCCCAAAGTACACTTACAGCCGGTAGCCCTGAGCCCATTGCTGAACAAGATTTACCACGCCTTTATCCCCGCCTTCAGCGCCAGACAAATGGAGCTGGTGCTGCTCGTCCGCGCCGAGATTCATCTTACGACTGACGTGGATCGCCTGACGCAGATTATCAGCAACTTTCTTAGTAACGCTGAAAAGTATGCAGCACAGGGTAAACGGGTAGAGCTGATTGCCGAACAAAGCGATAGCCATGCGCTGATCCGGGTGCGCGACTACGGTAGCGGCATCGCGGCAAAAGAGTTGAAGGCCATTTTCCAACCGTTTTATCGGGTGAAAAGCAGCATTACCGAAGGTGTTTCCGGCACCGGTATTGGCTTGACCATCTCCAGGCAACTGGCGACCAGTTTGCAAGGGGAAATCTCCGTCACCAGCGGCCCAACCGGCAGTTGCTTTACCCTGACACTCCCGCTAGCCGCTGGGCCAGAGGCCATCACCGATAAGGAACAGTGCCAATGAAAATATTGATCGCAGAAGACGATGCCCACATCCGCAACGGCCTGATGGAGGTGTTGGCACATGAAGGTTACCGCCCTATCGCGGCAGAAAATGGGGCGCAGGCGCTGGCACTGTATCGCCAGCAACAACCCGACTTTATTATTCTCGACATCATGATGCCGGAGCTTGATGGATATAAAGTGTGCAGGGAGATCCGCAAACACAACCAACAGATCCCCATCGTTTTCCTGTCGGCCAAAGATGAGGAGATTGATCGGGTGATCGGGCTGGAACTCGGCGCAGACGACTACATCAGTAAGCCCTTCGGTATTCATGAAATGCGGGCCAGGATCAAGACCATCGCCCGGCGCTGCCTGCGTCAAACGCCAGATGCAGAAGAAGATGCCAGCTTCCCGTTTGGCGACCTGACGGTCTTTCCCAATGAGCTGTGCGCCATGCGTATGGAGCAGCGTATTGAACTGTCGCTACGCGAGGTCAATATCCTGCGTTATCTGTATCAACATAAAAACCGGGTGGTCACTCGAGATATGCTGTTTGACGCCGTTTGGGGATACGATCATCTGCCGCAAAGCCGCACGCTCGATCAGCATATTTCCAAGCTGCGCAAAACCATTGAACGAGATCCGCTCAATCCGGTGCTGGTTCGCACAGTGCACGGTATGGGCTATCGCTACCAATCAAGCTAGCTTAGCAGGTATATACTGGCAAAAACCGGTGTTATTCAAGGACGCAAAACATGAAACTCAGCAAGAAAAATGCCGTGGTGGTGCGCAAAGCGCTCAGCGGCTGGGTGGACGAAGGTACGCTCAGCGCCGAACAGCAACAACAACTGCTGCAAAATATGCAGGTGCAACCTTTTGACTGGCGTCGGCTGGCTCGTTACGCGTTTCTCGCCGCGCTGGCTTCGCTGGTGATCGCTATCACCAGCCTGTTTACCGACAGCTGGCTGCTGGAACAGCTCAGCGAACTGTTCCGCTTTGATGCACCAGTGCGCATGGCGATCGCCGCCGTGCTGGCCGCTTTGGCCTATCTTTGGGCATTTCGCCGCCGCATCGCTTACCCCGACAAACGTTACAGCAACGAAGCCATTCTGTTTATTGCCATTCTGCTCACCGCATGCGCGTTGTGGCAACTGGGCGTCTGGCAGGATAACGGCAGTGGGCGGGTATCAGTGCTGCTGATGTTGGGCGCAGTGTTGTATGGCGTTATCGGCTGGTTCAGCCGTTCCGGGTTGGTATGGTGGTTTGCCTTGCTGTCACTCGGCAACGCTTTTGGGGCGGAAACCGGCTACCTGTCCGGCTGGGGAGCCTACTGGCTGGGCATGAGTTTTCCGATTCGTTTTATTGCTTTCGGCCTGGTGTTGATTGCTGCGGCGCTGCTGCTGAAACCCGCGCTGGCCCAACGCGGGCTGGATCGAGTTTCGCTGGCCATGGGGCTGCTGTATCTGTTTATTGCGCTGTGGATCCTGTCGATCTTCGGTAACTATGGCGATCTGGACAGTTGGTACAGCGTGCATCAGATCGAGCTGTTGCACTGGAGCCTGCTGTTTGGCATCGCTGCGGCCACCGCTATCTGGCTCGGGCTGAAGCATGACGACGGCATGCTGCGCGGGTTTGGTTTGACCTTCCTTGGTATTAATCTGTACACCCGGTTCTTTGAATTCTTCTGGGACAGCATGCCAAAGGCATTTTTCTTTGTTGTGCTGGGGTTAAGCCTGTGGGCATTAGGCCACTATGCGGAAAAAATCTGGCAGTTGGGGCGCCAACCGCAGGATGTGACCGATGACTGATTGATATCACTCCTATTAGGGCTGTGTCACGAAAAGCACAGCCTTAATTACTCCAACTGCTGCAACTCACCTTGTTTACTGACCCGCCAACGATGCTCGCAGAAAAACAGCAGCGGGTTATCCTGCTTGCTGTCGCTGTAACCACTGTACAGTTTCAGTGGTGAACCGAGACGTTGTTCCAGTTGCAACACTTTCTGCCTGCCCAAGCAACGCACCGTCAGCACCCAACCACCGTAACGGCGTGCCGTGCGGCTGCCAATCAAATGCATCCGCGGCAGAAAAGTGGAATCCTGATAGACCTGCTGCACCAGTTGCTCCGGGGAACCGGTAATCAGCCAGACTTGGGCATCCTGTTGGTCAAGATAGTGACGCAGGCGCATCTGCACCACCGGAAACGCGGTCACTTTCTGACGAAAATCAGTGACAAATCGCTGTTCCAGCGCTTTCAGCCGGGCCTCAGAGCGGCCAAACGTCATCGCCCATAACAGCAGGCTCACCGGCCAGCGCGCGGCACGCCCACCAATCAGCATGCCCAGCCCCACTAAGGGCGACAACGGCAGTACCAGCGCTAAATTCAGCGGCAAGTGCCGCAGCAAAAAACGCAGGAAACTGCCAAACATATCTTCCTGATGCAGCGTCCCATCCAGGTCAAAAAACACCACGCGGTGAGCTGGTATCGCCGTCTGACTTGGTTTATCGGTCAAATGCTGCTCCTCAAGAATACGATTAGGCCGATTTAACGCGTCAATGCTGCACGCAAATAACCCTGATGCTGCTGCAACCGCTGCTGCGCTTCGGCAGCCGTAACGTCCGCCAGAATCATCAGGATAGCGGGTTTTACCTCAAATCCAGTTTGGGCCAATGCCTCTTCCGCCTGGCTGCGAACGGCGCCGGTGGCCTCCATCACGATGCGGCAGGCACGATCCACCAACTTGTCATTGGTGGCTTTCACATCCACCATCAGGTTCTGATAAACCTTGCCCAACTTGACCATCGCCCCGGTAGAGATCATGTTCAGAACCAGTTTCTGCGCGGTGCCTGATTTCATGCGGGTAGAGCCGGTCAAGGCTTCCGGGCCAACCACCGGCGAGATAGCCACCTGAGCTTCTTTAGCAATCGGAGAGTCTGGGTTACAGGAGATCGCCACCGTCGGGCAGCCCACCTTGCGGGCAAACTGCAATGCGCCAATGACATAAGGCGTGCGCCCCGAGGCGGCCAGACCAACCACCATATCACGCGCCTCCAGATTCAACGCCTTCAGGTCGGCTTCACCTAGCGAAACATCATCTTCAGCGCCTTCTACCGCTTTAAACATTGCCCCCGTTCCACCCGCAATCAAACCGATCACCAGATCGTGTGGTACACCGAAGGTCGGTGGGCATTCGGAGGCATCCAGCACGCCTAATCGGCCACTGGTACCCGCTCCCAGGTAAATCAAACGCCCACCGGCCTGCAAAGCGGCAGCGGCTAAGTCCACCGCCTGAGCGATCTCCGGCAATACCTTGGCAATGGCTTCTGGGACTTTACGATCTTCGTTATTAAAGCAGATCATCATCTCGAGCGAGGACATCTCATCCAGCATCATGGTTGCAGGATTGCGGGTTTCTGATACTAATGCACCTAAATTCATTTCATCACCTTGAATTTTTAATTCATAAAATTAAATCAATATCTGAATATTTTATCAACATAATGGGGACTATTTGCTATTTTAAGGATGAAATTACAAAACTTTTCGTTAATCCTTTCACTACCACATGGCAGAATACCTGCTGGCTCAAAGGAAAAAATCATAAATTGTGGTTTTTCCGTCGACTAACAGCCCATTACGGAATACAACCTGATGAGTACCCTTCTTCGCATTCGCCAGATGTACCCGACACTGGCGCAAAATGACCGCAAACTGGCAGATTTTCTGCTGCATAACGCCGAGCAAGCACGGCATCTCAGTTCACAGAAACTGGCCCAGTTAGCAGGCGTCAGCCAATCCAGCGTGGTCAAATTTGCTCAGAAAATGGGTTATAAAGGTTTCCCTGCTTTAAAGCTGGCCCTGAGTGAGGCACTGGCTCAACCGCAGGCTGAGCCTATCATCACCGTCCATAATCAGATCCTCAGCAGCGATTCGCTGAAAACCGTGGGTGAAAAATTACTGGCTGAAAAGCAGGCAGCGTTACGCGCAACGCTGGATATCAACAGCGAGCAACGGCTGAATACTGCCTTGGATATGCTGCGTGCGGCACGGCGGGTGGTGCTGGTGGGGCTCGGTGCCTCTGGGCTGGTTGCGAAAGATCTTTCGTTTAAGCTGCTTAAAATTGGCGTGATGGCCGTGGCAGAAGCGGATATGCACGTTCAGTTGGCCACCGTGCAGGCGTTGAGTAAAGAAGATCTGCTGTTGGCAATCTCATTCAGCGGCGAACGGCGTGAAATCAATCTGGCCGCAGAAGAAGCCCGGATAACCGGTGCGCAGGTGCTGGCCTTGACCAGTTTCTCCCCCAATAGCCTACAGCAGCGCGCCGATCACTGCCTGTATACCATTGCCGAAGAACCCAATACCCGCAGTGCTGCTATCTCTTCCAGTACCGCACAATTTGCCCTGACCGATTTGCTGTTTATGGCGCTGATCCAACACGACATTGAACATGCCTGCGATCGGATCCGCCACAGTGAACAATTGGTGAAAAGACTTGGGAAATAGGCTGCGTTATACAACGCAGCCCGTGGATTGAGCCTAGGCTGTATTAACCCCCAGCAGCAATAATCCGCTCAATGTTGCGTTCTGCAAGCGCAGTGATAGTCAGAGATGGGTTAACAGAACCGGTCGTACCAGGAATAGCTGCACCATCCATCACGTACAAGCCGTTATAGCCGATGACCCGCCCTTCATTATCCAGTGCTTTATCCAGCACGGCTCCGCCCAGAGGGTGCGCCGTCCAGTTCATACCGGCAACATCCTCTTTAAAGATCGGTACACCAGGGACAACGCCGTTAGCATCACAAATCCGGTTATTCACATAGCGGGCAGCTTCCACGATGTCGGCATTACCATTAGCCGCCCAACGCAGATTGACCTTGCCTTTCGCCTTGTCGTAAACGAAGTTCCCACGATTGGTTTCATCAAACGCCATACCCAGCGAGCCAATAATGCCCAAGTTGACCGGAACACCCGGCACGTACCAGTTTTCTAAGGTCACCGGCAGGCCAGCATTTTTGTCATGTATGCGTGAAGCACTTGGCGAAGCCTGCTGTAGCCCTTTGATCGGAGAGAAACTGCGCGTCACAATCGTATCACCGTTGGTCCCCCAACCTTGGCCGATCTCTTCGTTGAGGTTTGGCAACGTGCCCTTGGCCTGTGCCTTGACCAACAACTCTGTCGTACCGATCGAACCCGCAGCCAACACGAGGCGATCGCAAGACAGTTCATAACGGTTCAGTTGCTTACCTTCAGGTGAACTTTGAGTCACGCTGATCAGATAACGGCGGCCATCCCAAGAAATATCAGAAACCTCATGCCCAGGGTAAATCGTCGTTAACCCGGTCGCCTCTGCCTGCTTCAGGTAGTTCTGGTTTAAGTCGTACTTGGCGCCATTACTGTTGCCATGATTACTGGCACCGGAGATCGCGGAAGGTAAACTGCGCCCTGTCAGTTCGGCTCTAATTACATCCCAGTTAAAGATCGAGTCGATCGGTGAAGTGGTATAACCCGCTTTTCTTGACTGTTGATCCCAGATGCGTGAATGACCGAATGGCGCGCTGTTATAAATATCCAGTGGTATTGAATTAAGATTCAACATTTTACGCACCAGCGGAAAATATTTTTTATCCATTTCGTCGTAATTGACACCACCACCAAAGATTGCATCAAAATACTGCCGTTCCGGTTGAATCATCACGCCGGTAAAAATAACCGAGCCACCGCCGACTGCGGCTCCCCGCCATACCGTCATGTTGGCATAATCAGTGGCATCCATTACACCGGCAAATTTATCAAAATAAGCGGTATTGCCAGCGATCATCTTGGCGCTATTACGGTGCCAAAATGCCCTGCCATCGGGTAAGGTATCGTTGGTAAAGGCGGTACGGAATGGCCCGGTTGGCCATTTGAAGCCCCTTTCCAGCACCGTCACTTTCTCGCCAGCCTGCGAGAAACGTAAAGCCGAAACGGCTCCGCCAAAACCTGAGCCGATAACAATAACAGGTGTATAAGCCGGGGGGCGTTTCACGGTTTGGAAAATTTCAGGAGCGTGAATTTTATACTTCAGCGTATTGATTGCCGATATTGTGGCATGTGCCGACGTTGAATTTAAACCAGTGAGGCTTCCTGCACCTATAGCACCACAACCCATAAGAAATCGTCTACGAGATACCATATTAAAACTCCATTTATTTTAGTCATTACCTTGCGTCACTATTGATGCTGTCCCAGTTACAACAACAAAAGTATTAGAAAAGTTTAATATTAGCATAGGTTTAAAGTCCAAAAAACAAACAAAAAAACGCCAAAATTACGCAGATTGATTTTTGATCAGTAATTTTCTTATTAATAAATAAGAAAATAAGAATAAAGTCGGTTTTAATTAACACCCAGCATGATTTTCATAATGCTAATTAATTAAGAAAATTTAAATAATATCCGAAATTAACTAAAAAATAAGTGAAGAAATGCAACTGATGGGGGGATGGACGCAGGTTTAAAAAGGTGCGGGCATATCGATTCGGCCCAAAGGGAGAGTTTTACCACCGCAACACCGATGCTTATGTACCCGGTTCTGTGATAAAGTGCGCGGCGTTGAAATGACAAGATAGAAAGGTAAATGACTGCAATGGCCCTATTGATTACCAAGCGCTGTATCAATTGCGATATGTGCGAACCGGAATGCCCAAATCAGGCCATTTCGATGGGGGATGACATTTACCAGATCGACGTCAATCGCTGCACCGAATGCGTTGGTCACTATGATACGCCAACCTGCCAGCAGGTTTGCCCCATAGATAACACCATCATTACCGATCCGCAGCACGTCGAAACCCAGGAACAGCTGTGGGAAAAATTTGTGGTGCTGCATCACGCCGATCGGCTGTGAGCAGAAGTGCAGTAGCGGAATATCGGGCCCAAAATGCTGAGCCCTTGCATTAGCTGAAGTCCATCACCCTTCGATAATCACGGTGGCACAGGCATAGCGGCGTTCGTCAGCCAGAGAAACGTGGATCGAAACCACCCCCATTTTCTGCGCCAGTTCAGCGGCTGCTTGGTGCAGGCGGATATTGGGCTTGCCCAGACCATCGTTAAACACTTCAAACTGATTGAAAGCCAAGCCGTTGCGGATCCCGGTGCCAAAGGCTTTAGCGACCGCTTCTTTCACCGCAAAGCGTTTAGCCAGAAAACGTATCGGCTGTTGATGCTGCTGATAGGCTTCCCATTCGGCCTGGCTCAACACCCGCCGCGCCAAACGGTCGCCGCTGCGTTCCACCACCGCTTCGATGCGCGCTATCTCGACGATGTCGGTCCCTAAGCCAAGGATCGCCATCAGCGACGTGCTTCGCGCATCAGCAGTTTCATATCCGCCACCGCCGCCGGTAAACCGCTCATCACCGCCTGGCCGATAATCGCATGACCGATATTCAGTTCGTGCATTTCCGGCATCGCTGCAATCGGTTGGACGTTGTGGTAAGTCAGGCCATGACCGGCATTCACCTTCAGCCCTTTACCTGCGGCGTAGGTTGCCGCCGAGGCAATGCGTTTCAGCTCAGCCTGAACGGCCAATTCACCTTCGGCCTCAGCATAGGCACCGGTGTGGATCTCGATATAAGGAGCACCAACCGCAACGGCGGCGTCGATCTGGCGGCGATCGGCATCAATAAACAGTGAAACCAGGATCCCGGCCTGAGCCAAGCGCTCAACCGCCACGGTCATTTTGTCCAGTTGCCCGGCCACGTCCAACCCACCTTCGGTGGTCACTTCCTGGCGTTTTTCCGGCACCAGGCAGCAAAAATGCGGCTTCAGCTCAAGAGCGATGTCCAACATTTCGTCGGTGACCGCCATTTCCAGGTTCATGCGCGTCTGAATCGTCTGGCGCAGAATACGCACGTCACGATCGGTGATATGGCGGCGATCTTCCCGCAGGTGAACGGTAATGCCATCGGCACCGGCCTGCTCAGCAATAAACGCCGCCTGAACCGGATCCGGATAGTGAGTTCCGCGCGCGTTACGTAACGTGGCGATGTGATCGATATTAACGCCCAGCAGCAAATCAGCCATGACAATCCTCTAAATAACGATTTTCAGTAGCAGCAGTTTACACGCCTGCGGAAACCGGCAAAAGCAGAAAGAAATCAGGCTTCGTCGACGGGAGTATCGGGTTGTTTGCGCACAAACTGGCGGAACAGTTCGCGGCTCTTCAGCGGTTTGCCGCCAAGGTAGGGTTTCAGCGCCATGCGGGTAAAGCGTTTGGCCGCTCGCAGGGTGAGTGCATCAGGGAATTGCCGTTCGGCCAAGGCGCGCAGTTCACGGCCGGTAAAACTGTAGTGATCTACCACCAGGCTGGCGATAAAGCCTTTTTCCTCGCGATAGCGGTAGGTCATGCCATCGTCCACCGGCTCACCGCTGCCAGCACAGTGTAGAAAATCCAGGCCGTAGCCGAGGTGGCCTAACAAGGCTAATTCGAATTGGCGCAGGGCATGTTCCGGCGAGCTATCTTCCGCCGCGAGTGCTTGCAGGCACTGCAGATAATCGAAGAACAGTACAGAGTAATTGCCTTCCTGCTCCAGCACGCGCGACAGTAATTCGTTCACGTACAGGCCGCTGTAAAGCATCATGCCACTGAGGGGTAAACCGAGAGAAACCGCTTCGGCGCTACGCAGCGTTTTAACTTCGCCACGCCCGCCCCAGCGTACCAGCAGAGGGGTGAAAGGTTGCAAGCATCCTTTCAGGTTGGAACGGCGGCTGCGCGCGCCTTTTGCCAGCAAGCGCACCCGCCCATGACTTTCCGTGAACATATCCAGCATCAGGCTGGTTTCACTGTACGGCCGCCCATGCAGGACGAAGGCGCGCTCCCAGCCATCCATCAGATGTGTTACTTCAAGTCGTCAACATAGCCCAGGCTACGCAACGCACGTTCATCGTCTGCCCAGCCAGATTTCACTTTAACCCACAGTTCCAGATGCACTTTGGCTTCAAACATCTGTTCCATATCCTGACGGGCTTCAATGCCGATGGTTTTGATCTTCGAACCTTTGTTGCCGATCACCATTTTCTTCTGGCCTTCACGTTCCACCAGAATCAGGCCATGAATGTTGTAACCACCGCGTTCGTTCGGCACAAACTGTTCGATTTCCACCGTCACCGAATAAGGCAGTTCCTCACCAAGGAAACGCATCAGTTTTTCACGGATGATTTCCGACGCCATAAAGCGCTGGGAACGATCGGTAATATAGTCTTCCGGGAAATGGTGTTCCGCTTCCGGCAGCAGTTTACGCGCGATACTGGCAATAGTATCCACGTTCATGCCCTTTTCTGCGGAGATAGGCACCACATCAAGGAAATTCATCTGCTGGCTGAGGAACGAGATGTGCGGCAACAGCTTGGATTTGTCGGTCACGTTGTCGACCTTGTTGATCGCCAGCAATACCGGGCATTTCAGGCTGCGCAGTTTATTCACCACCATTTCATCATCGGCGGTCCAATGGGTACCTTCAACCACGAAGATCACCAACTCTACGTCGCCGATCGAACTGCTGGCCGCACGGTTCATCAAACGGTTGATGGCGCGTTTTTCTTCGATGTGCAGCCCTGGAGTATCCACGTAGATAGCCTGATAAGGCCCTTCGGTGTGGATCCCCATAATACGGTGACGGGTGGTCTGTGGTTTACGCGAGGTGATGGAGACTTTTTGCCCCAACAACTGGTTCAGTAACGTGGATTTGCCCACGTTAGGACGACCCACGATCGCGATAAAACCGCAGTATTGTTTTTCTTCGCTCATTCAAGCTCCAGCTTTTTCATTGCTTGTTCCGCTGCCGCTTGCTCGGCTTTACGGCGGCTTGAGCCAGTGCCCATCACAGGCTCGCTCAAACCACTCACTTGGCAGTGGATGGTAAACTCCTGATCGTGCGCTTCACCGCGAACCTGCACCACCAGATAAGAAGGCAACGGCAGATGGCGACCTTGTAAAAACTCCTGCAAACGGGTTTTCGGGTCTTTCTGCTTATCACCGGGGCTGATTTCGTCCAACCGGCTACGATACCAGTCTAAAATCAGGCGTTCGACGGTCTGAATATCGCTATCCAGGAACACGCCGCCAATTAATGCCTCCACCGTATCCGCCAGGATCGATTCGCGGCGGAATCCACCACTTTTCAACTCTCCCGGCCCGAGGCGCAGGCACTCACCCAGATCGAATTCGCGTGCCATCTCCGCCAGCGTATTACCCCGCACCAGCGTGGCACGCATGCGGCTCATGTCGCCTTCGTCTACGCGAGGAAAACGGTGATAGAGCGCATTGGCAATGACAAAACTCAGAATAGAGTCACCCAGAAACTCAAGACGTTCATTATGTTTACTACTGGCGCTACGGTGAGTTAACGCTTGCAGTAAAAGCTCCTGCTGTTGAAAAGTATAGCCCAGCTTCCGCTGTAGCCTGTTTATTACGATGGGATTCATGAGTTACCAATAGATCAAGAATGCGTCAAAAACTTGCAGCATACGGAACAGGCCTGCTTCGCCAAAAACCAATCCAAAGCTGTTTCGTTTGCAGTGGCTCCGAAAGGGGCCAACTTTTTATCGCTCGAGAAGGTATTCTACAACGAGTGGAAATATAATGCTGCGTTTATATATACCCTTGATCTTTTTAACCGCAGCCGGTTTGGCGACGGTTAAAAAGACCAAGGGTAAAAACGCTTATTAATGAATTCCACCAATACGGCTCAATCTTACGCCGGTTGGCCATTCACCTTCTTGTTTTTCAAAACTCATCCAGATAGTCGTCGCTTTACCCACCAGATTTCGCTCAGGCACAAAACCCCAATAACGGCTGTCAGCGCTATTATCACGGTTATCACCCATCATGAAATAATGGCCGGCAGGAACCACCCACTCAGCTAATTGCTGGCCTGGTTGCTGATAATAACCACCGAGCTGATCCTGCGCACCGGGCACGGTCAGAATACGATGAGTCACATCACCCAAGGTTTCTCTGCGTTCACTCAGGCGAATACCGCCCGGTGGCACATTGTCGGTCAATGGGATCTGGAAGAAACCACTGCTGGCTTCACCCATGCCGCTGCGGCTGAACATCTGCACAAAATCGCTTGGCTGTACATCGCTGTAGGTCACCGCCAATGCGCTATCGCAAGACTGGCCGTTATTACAGGACGGTTGCACCGTGACGCGCTTATCCACTGGATCATAGCTCACGCGATCGCCCGGCAAACCAATAACACGCTTGATATAGTCCAGTTTCGGGTCACGCGGATATTTAAATACCGCAATATCACCACGTTTTGGCTGGCCAGTAGGAATTAACGTCGTCAGAGTAATCGGGTCTTTAATACCGTAGGCAAACTTTTCCACCAGAATAAAATCGCCAATCAGCAATGTCGGCATCATTGAACCGGAAGGGATCTGGAAAGGTTCGTAAATAAACGAACGCACCACAAACACCAGTAACAATACCGGGAAGACCGAGGCCCCCGTTTCAACCCAACTCGGCTGCTTCGCCACTTTCGCCAGCACGTTTTCGTCAACGTCACCCGTGGCTTGCGCATTGATCGCTGCAACTTTCGCCCGACGTGCAGGGGCCCATTTAAAGCGCTCAAAGCACCAGATGATCCCAGTCACCAGCGTTGCAATTGCCAAGATCAGGGCAAACATATTCGCCATGCAAACTTCCTCGTTAAACGAGCTTTCGCTCTTACTTGCTGTCTTTGCCTACGTGCAGAATGGCCAGGAAGGCTTCCTGTGGCAACTCAACGTTACCCACCTGCTTCATGCGTTTCTTACCGTCTTTCTGTTTCTGCAACAGTTTCTTCTTACGACTCACGTCACCGCCGTAGCATTTCGCCAGGACGTTTTTACGCAGCTGCTTCACTGTGGCACGCGCAATAATGTGAGTGCCAATCGCCGCCTGGATTGCAATGTCGAATTGCTGGCGAGGGATCAGCTCTTTCATTTTCTCTACCAGGTCACGACCGCGATACTGAGAATTGTCACGGTGAGTGATCAACGCCAGCGCATCCACACGCTCGTTGTTGATCAGCACATCGACACGCACCATGTCAGAGGTCTGGAAACGTTTGAAGTTATAATCGAGCGACGCGTAACCACGCGAAGTCGACTTCAGGCGGTCGAAGAAGTCGAGCACCACTTCTGCCATCGGAATTTCGTAGGTCAGCGCCACCTGGTTACCGTGGTAAACCATGTTGGTCTGCATACCGCGTTTCTCGATGCACAGCGTAATCACGTTACCGAGATATTCCTGCGGCATCAGCATATGACATTCCGCGATCGGCTCACGCAGCTCGGCAATATTGTTCAGCGGCGGCAGCTTGGAAGGACTGTCAACGTAGATGGTTTCTTTACTGGTGGTTTCCACTTCATACACCACCGTCGGTGCGGTAGTGATCAGCTCCAGATCGTATTCACGCTCCAGACGCTCCTGAATGATCTCCATGTGCAGCAAGCCCAGGAAGCCACAGCGGAAACCAAAGCCCAATGCCGTTGAGCTTTCTGGCTCATAGAACAGCGAGGCATCGTTCAGGCTCAATTTACCCAGTGCATCACGGAAGGCTTCATAATCGTCGGAACTGATCGGGAACAGGCCAGCGTAAACCTGTGGCTTCACTTTCTTGAAGCCTGGCAGCATTTTTTCTGCCGGTTGACGTGCCAAGGTCAGGGTATCCCCTACCGGTGCACCAAGAATGTCTTTGATGGCGCAAACCAGCCAGCCAACTTCGCCACAGTTCAGCACATCGCGATCGACACGTTTCGGGGTGAAAATCCCCAGACGATCGGCGTTATAGGTTTGACCGGTACTCATTACCTTGATCTTGTCGCCCTTACGCAGCGTACCGTTCTTGACGCGGATCAGGGAAACCACACCCAGGTAGTTATCAAACCAGGAGTCAATGATCAGCGCCTGTAGCGGTGCTTCAGGATCGCCTTCTGGCGGTGGGATATCGCGCACCAAGCGCTCTAGAACCTCAGGTACACCTACGCCGGTCTTCGCCGAACAGCGCACGGCGTCGGTGGCATCAATGCCCACGATATCTTCGATTTCCTGCGCTGCGCGATCCGGATCGGCGGCTGGCAGATCGATTTTGTTCAATACCGGCACCACTTCCAGATTCATATCCAGTGCGGTATAGCAGTTGGCCAGCGTCTGGGCTTCTACGCCCTGCCCGGCATCCACCACCAGCAGTGCGCCTTCGCAGGCGGCCAGCGAACGGGAGACTTCATAAGAGAAGTCAACGTGCCCTGGGGTATCGATAAAGTTAAGCTGATAAATTTGGCCATCAGGGGCTTTATAATCGAGCGTCACGCTCTGTGCCTTGATGGTAATACCACGCTCACGCTCCAGATCCATTGAATCCAGAACCTGCGCGGCCATTTCACGCTCGGCCAAGCCACCGCAGATTTGAATAATACGGTCTGACAGCGTCGACTTACCGTGGTCAATATGGGCAATAATGGAGAAATTTCGTATATGCTTCATTATAAAAGTTTTTCTGCCTTGGTATTTCTAAATTACTCGCCTATGGAAACCCGCATGGACATAAAGCGACAGTGAATGGGTTCGGCCGTCTTTCGCCTGAATCGCAGCATTCTACATGCCACACCACTGAAAACCTAGCGATCGGTGCAGTGATGGCATTCTATTATGCTTACTTTAGTGTTGCAGAGCGCCGCAAGTTTTGAAAGCCACGGCTAGCAAATAACAGCCATGACAGACTCGCTGATTCAAATGCGATAAATGGGGAAAGCCGCTAGAGAAGGTTTTGCTCAGCAGCAGACTGAACGGAGCCATATCGTACTGACAGAAGGTCTGAGCTATAACCGCATCCTGCCTGCATAATTCTGACGATAACGCGGTTAAAATTTTAGCGCGGGGCTTCGTTTTCTGTTTGCAAACGCAGGGTTCCCGGGGGCAAACCGATTTGCAGTACCACCGGTTGGTAATCGGCCTGTTCACCGAGGCGCGTTGCCAACAACCGAGCCACGAAGAAAGCCGCTGTGCCGCCAACAACCGCACCGAGCAGCGCTGCTGCATCACTGCCAGACCACCCTTGCAGCAAACCACCGCCGAGCATCATGCCAAACAGCGGAGTCATATAGACCAACATCGCCGAGCGCAGCAAGCTGCCTTCAGCAATGCCAACCTCAACGCGCTGCCCTGGCTCAAGTGGTTGCTCAATCTGCACCTGCAAATGGTGTTCGCTTTCCGGCACCAGTTCATTCAGCGCACGTGCACCACAGCCAGAACGCGCCTTACAGCTGCCACAACCTGCTTTAGGTTCACAGCGCAGCAACGCCACGCCTTGCTGCCATGAGACAACCGTGGCCCACTCTTTCATCATTGTGGCGATACCTTGAAGGAAATGCTGTCAGCAATCCGTTTGGCCGTTGAGGGTGGTAATTCACCGACCACGGTAATTTCATTACCATTACGAATTTCGGTCTGGATGGTGCGGCGGCCCTGACGATAAAACTGCTGGCTGGTATTACTGCCAGAGGGAGTCACGTTCACCGAAAAGCTGAAGAGGCCGTCGCTGTAGAGACGCGACTCAACGGGCTGCTCTACATTGGGCAACTTGCGGCGATTGCGAGCCACTTCATTGACCCCGGCAGGCAACCAGCCCGTACTCCAGCTCAGTTGAATATTTTCTGCTGCAGGCAACGACAGCAATGGCGGCAGGTTAGCCTTGAGCAATCCCTGCATGACGTTTTTCACCTGATCTCCCACCACGAACGAGATCACACGATACTGTTCTAGCGTTTCACCATCACGATCGAGCAGATCCACACGCAGCGGTAGCTTGCTCTCCGTGTCCATCCAGACAACATAGCTGTAGCGGGATCCGTCACGTGCAACGATGCGGAACACCTCGCTCGGACGATCGGAGATACGGGTTTGCCCGACGGCAATGAAGTCGTAGTATTTCGCCAAATAATTGAAGTCGGCATAAACGATGGAAGGCAACACATCGACGATATGATCGCCAGATAAGGTGAAAGGCTCCAAGCCCGGTTCGAAATAGCTGATCCCGCCACCGCGCTGCAACACTTCACGGCGTGCGCCGTCCATATGCAGCAATTGCCCTAAAGGTTGTTTATCAATCACCGCATGGCGATAGCGTAACGACTCTATCCCCTGCTTGCTGATGCTGATATAGGCGAGTTCATAATTGAGTGAACGGCTAGCGCTGCTCATTTGTTGCAATATCGCCCCAGATGCAGGGGCGATATTTGAATAGAGCAGGCTGCCCGTCAGTAGACAAACGGAGAACCAGATTTGCTTCATTACTGCTGCTGCGTTCCTAAAGACTGGGTTCCGGGAACCTGAACAGCGGCTTGTTGCGGAGTACCCTGTTCAAATTGCAGTTGATCAGAATGCAAACGGCGTTGCAGTTCATAATCCTGCAGCATAGCGTTGATACGCTTGCGCTGTTCCTGCACCTGTTGTTGCTGACCACTGCCGGTAGAGAAACTATCGGCTGGAACGCCCAGGCTGACTGGAGAAGGCTGCCCCATGATCGGTAACGTATTGAACACTGGCGTTTCAGAGGCACCAGATTCTACATTTGGCTGGTTGTAATGCTGCACACCCACGATCACCGCCAAGGAGACACAAGCGGCCACCCCAACTTGCGTGAGTTGGCTGGCCCAAGGACGAACCTTGTTCCAGAAAGGCATTTTTTCCCAAGTACGAGGCTCTGGTTGAGACTCGGGAACGGCTGAAGGAACCAGACGAGCGGGTTCTTTCTCCAGCGCAGCAGCAACACGATCTGCGATATCGAGATGCATGACTTGCCCTATATCACCCCGCAATGTGTCACGGATCAGGTGATAGCTCTGCCAGCTTTGTTGAAGCGCTTTGTCTTTGCACAACGAACTTAACAGCTCATTGTCGAGCGTTTCTCCATCCATCAGAGCGGAAAGCTTTTCTTTCTGCATACCTAAGTACCCTTCCTGTGTCCGCCATCGCTAGCGTTGGATCAGCGGTTGAACTTTATTATCGATAGCCTCCCTGGCACGGAAAATACGCGAACGTACTGTTCCTACCGGACAGTCCATGATAGTAGCTATCTCTTCGTAGCTTAGACCGTCTAACTCTCTCAAGGTAATCGCCATGCGAAGATCCTCGGGAAGCGACTCAATAGTACGGAAAACTATCTGTCTCAACTCTTCTGACAACATTAAGTTCTCAGGGTTCGAAATTTCTTTCAGTGCACCCGCACTTTCGTAATTTTCAGCATCGTTAGCATCCACATCGCTTGAGGGTGGACGCCGCCCCTGAGCAACCAGGTAGTTTTTTGCCGTATTCACAGCAATGCGATACAACCAGGTATAAAAGGCGCTATCTCCGCGGAATGATTCCAGTGCGCGATAGGCTTTAATAAACGATTCCTGCACCACATCGGGCACATCACCCTGCGGCACATAGCGGGAAACCAGGCTCGCAACCTTATGCTGGTAACGCACGACCAGTAGGTTAAAAGACTTCTGATCGCCCTTTTGGACTCGCTCAACCAGCACCTGATCCGTTAACTGCTCGCTCATCCGAGGTAAATTCTCCCCAAATCTGTCTCCACGCGTAAAATTGTACTGCCAGCCATACATTCTTTTCCTGAGCAAGCACTCGCTTGGAGTTCATATGGAACCATGAAGTTCCATATCGCCATTGTTTTTCTGTCGATGTCATCCTATCCGTGGCTTTTGCCCGGACAAGTAGGCTAACATGAATTTCACTCTTCTTCTGCACACATCATACGTTATGCAACCATCATCTGAACATGTTAGCGATGTACTGATCGTCGGCAGCGGTGCTGCGGGCTTGTCACTGGCGTTGCGCCTGGCGCAACATTGCAAGGTTACGGTACTCAGCAAAGGCCCACTCAACGAAGGCGCCACCTTTTATGCCCAAGGCGGGATCGCCGCGGTGTTTGACGAAACGGACAGCATTGCCTCGCACGTTGATGACACGCTGATTGCCGGGGCAGGTTTGTGCGATAAAGACGCCGTCGAATTTATTGCCGGAAATGCACGCCACTGCGTACAGTGGCTGATCGATCAGGGCGTTCTGTTCGACACCGAAACCAATTCCCAAGGCGAGGAACGTTATCATCTGACGCGCGAAGGCGGACATAGCCACCGTCGTATCCTGCATGCCGCAGATGCTACCGGTAAAGAAGTAGAGACCACCCTGGTAGGGAAAGCAAGCGCACACCCGAATATTTGTGTCATGGAGCGCCGCAATGCGGTTGATCTGATCACCTCCAATAAAGTCGGCCTGCCGGGCACTAAGCGCGTAGTGGGCGCTTACGTCTGGAACCGTGAGCAGGAGCAGGTAGAGACTTACCGCGCCAAAACGGTGGTGCTGGCCACCGGCGGCGCGGCCAAGGTCTATCAGTACACCACTAACCCGGATATCTCCTCCGGTGACGGCATCGCCATGGCCTGGCGCGCCGGATGTAGGGTAGCCAATCTGGAGTTCAACCAATTCCACCCAACCTGCCTGTTCCACCCGCAGGCACGTAACTTTCTGCTGACCGAAGCGCTACGCGGCGAAGGCGCCTATCTGAAACGCCCGGACGGCAGCCGCTTTATGCCGGACTTCGATCCGCGTGGCGAACTGGCTCCGCGCGATATTGTGGCGCGTGCCATTGACCATGAAATGAAGCGGTTAGGTGCCGACTGCATGTATCTGGACATCAGTCATAAGCCAGCCGAATTCATTACCCAGCATTTCCCGATGATCCATGAAAAGCTGCTGACGCTGGGTTTTGACCTGACCAAGCAGCCGATCCCGATTGTGCCTGCCGCCCACTACACCTGCGGTGGTGTGATGGTCGATCAGCATGGCCGCACCGATTTGGATGGCTTATATGCCATCGGTGAGGTCAGCTATACCGGCCTGCACGGTGCTAACCGTATGGCGTCCAATTCACTGCTGGAATGCCTGGTTTATGGTTGGTCCGCCGCCGAAGATATTCTGACGCGCCTGCCTGCCATCAAGTTGACCAAGCAGCTGCCACTGTGGGATGAAAGCCGGGTAGATGATTCCGACGAACGTGTAGTGATCCAGCATAACTGGCACGAACTGCGGCTGTTCATGTGGGATTACGTGGGCATTGTGCGTACTACCAAGCGTTTGGAGCGCGCCCTGCGGCGCATCAATACGTTGCAGCAGGAGATCGACGAGTACTATGCCAACTTCCGCATCTCCAACAATCTGTTGGAGTTACGCAATCTGGCGCTGGTAGCAGAACTGATTGTACGCAGTGCGATGGAGCGCAAAGAGAGCCGTGGGCTGCATTTCACATTGGATTACCCTGATATGCTGCCGGAACCCAAACCCACCATCCTGCAACCTTGAACCTTATTCCCCTCTTGTTATGAGAGGGGAATCTCAATAGTTCAGATAAAAATCCGTAATCAACTGGCGGAAATCCGCGGTATAGCTGCCATCCGCCAATTTTATCGCTAACTCAGTTTCTTCCTTCTCTGCCGGACTGCGAGCCAGTGCCAGCAACATCCGGTGCTTCTGCGTATCGGCCCGATCGCTGATATTCAGCCGCCGAGCAGTATGCCAGCCACGTTGGTGTGCATTCACTTCAAAGGCTTCGCCGATACCATAGGGCAACACCACGCAGAAATGGCCGTTCTCACCGATCAAACGCTCGGCACAATCCAGCAGAGCTTCGTGAGTCAGGGTTTCGGTATAGCGAGCGTTGGTGCGGGCCAGATCGCGGCAGGCGACGGAAGGCTCAAAATAGGGCGGATTGCTGACGATCAGGTCATAGCAATGGGTGTGCTGCTGGGCAAAATGGTGGATATCTTGGCTATACACGTTAATTTTCTGCGGCCAAGGCGATTCCAGCACGTTTTCGAGCGCTTGAGCGGCGGCGTCATTATCCAGCTCAACTGCGTCGATGGTTACCTCTGCGGCCGTTCGCTGAGCCAGCATCAACGCGATTAACCCGCTACCACAGCCGATATCCAGGATCCGCCTTGCCTGCCCTAGTGCCACCCAGGCACCAAGCATGACGCCATCGGTGCCCACTTTCATTGCGCAACGATCGTGAGCCACAAAGAATTGTTTGAAGGTAAAACCGCCACGGCGCGGAGTCTGTTGGGTTGTCGTTTGATTACTCACAATAGTCACCTGGAGACAAAACTGGCGTAGCATAAGGCAATCTGATTTAGGGTAAAAGAGATGCTTTCCTTAAAAAGGGTGAACCCTGAAGCTAACCCGTCTATAATCGGCGCCCCAAGTAGAGGTAGACCATGACAGCAACCCAATTTTCCGAACTCGAACTCGATGAACGCCTGATCACCGCCCTGCGCGATAAAGGCTACGATCGCCCCACCGCAATTCAAGCCGAAGCGATCCCGCCGGCAATGGATGGGCGCGACGTCTTGGGTTCGGCTCCGACCGGCACCGGCAAGACCGCAGCATTTTTGCTGCCCGTTTTGCAGCACCTGCTCGATTTCCCGCGTAAAAAATCCGGCCCACCGCGCGTACTGATCCTCACTCCAACGCGTGAACTGGCAATGCAGGTGGCCGATCAGGCGCGTGAATTGGCTGCTCATACCTCGTTGGATATTGCCACTATCACCGGCGGCGTGGCTTATATGAACCACGCAGAAGTGTTCAGTGAGAATCAGGACATCGTAGTAGCGACCACTGGCCGCCTGCTGCAATACATCAAAGAAGAAAACTTTGACTGCCGCGCGGTTGAAACCCTGATCCTCGACGAAGCCGATCGCATGCTCGACATGGGTTTCGCCCAGGATATCGAAACCATTTCCGCCGAAACCCGCTGGCGCAACCAGACGCTGCTGTTCTCCGCAACGCTGGAAGGCGAGGCCATTCGTGAATTTGCCGAGCGCATTCTGAAAGAGCCGGTGGAAGTAGAAGCCGACCCTTCACGCCGCGAACGTAAAAAAATCCTGCAATGGTATTACCGCGTCGATGACGTGAAGCATAAAACCGCCCTGCTGGTGCACCTGCTGAAGCAGCCGGACGTGCAGAAATCCGTTATCTTTGTGCGCAAGCGTGAGCGGGTGCATGAGCTGGCTGGCTGGCTGCGCGAGGCAGGTATCAATACCTGTTATCTCGAAGGTGAAATGGTGCAGGCCAAGCGTAACGAAGCGGTCAAACGCATGATGGATGGCCGGGTGAACGTGCTGGTTGCCACCGACGTTGCCGCGCGCGGTCTGGATATCCTAGATATCACCCACGTGTTCAACTTCGACATGCCGCGTACCGCAGACACCTATCTGCACCGTATCGGCCGTACTGGCCGCGCCGGGCGCAAAGGCACCGCGATCTCTCTGGTGGAAGCACACGATCATCTGTTGCTGGGCAAAGTTGGGCGTTATCTGAATGAACCACTGAAAGCCCGCGTGATTGATGAACTGCGCCCGACCACCAAGCCGCCAAGCGAGAAAAGCAACGGCAAACCTTCGAAGAAGGTTATGGCCAAGCGTGCGGAAGACAAACTGAAGAATAAAGAAAAGGCCAAGGTCAAAGTGCGCCATCGCGACGCGAAAAACGTCGGTAAACGCCGCCAGCCAAAAGCCAAACCCGAATAATAGCGTTGCCTATTATCAGAAAACCGCCTTTTTCCGGGCGGTTTTTTATGAGCTCAGCGTTTTCTACACAACCTGCATTAAAAAAGGGAGCCGAAGCTCCCTTTTGCACTCAGCCCGAAATTACAGGCTTTCAGTAAAGGTACGTGCAATAACATCACGTTGCTGTTCTGGCGTCAGTGAGTTGAAACGCACGGCATAACCAGAAACACGGATGGTCAGTTGCGGGTATTTTTCCGGGTTCTTGACCGCATCTTCCAGCGTTTCACGGCGCAGCACGTTCACGTTCAGGTGCTGACCACCTTCAACACGCACGGTAGGCTGCACTTCCATCGGCACTTCGCGATACTCGATCTGGCCCAGTTCGCTGACAGGAACGATCTGATCTTCAGAGTAATCAGCTTTAGCGCACACGCAGCGAGCTTCTGATTTCTCTTCATCCAACAGCCAGAAAGAGTTCACCAGTGCCTGATTGTTCGCTTTAGTGATTTGAATACCAGTAATCATTTTGTTGCCTCCGTAATAAGGGAGAAAAATTTCTACGTTGTCGAAACTCACTTTGAGCTCCGGCTATTTGGTAAAACCAATGTTGTCTTGTTGTTCTGTATACCAGTCTGACCCAGTGAATTCTTTGATTAAAGTCAATTTTTACGGGGTGCTGTTACGGGCACCAAAGGCAAATTTATGTTTTATATCAATTTTACCCTTTTTGGCCCTTCAAATTATTTTTGTAAATTTTAAAAAATATTTGTATTTTTTGTCGTCCAAGACGTTAAGGCTATTAATAAAAGCGGGTTCCACTGTACCGAGGTAAACGGTAAGCTATGCACAGTGAATTGCTAACGAAAACAAAGGAGAGCGTTTATGTCCACCTCCCTCACCTGGCATGACGTCATCGGCAAAGAAAAAGAGCAGCCCTATTTTCTTGAAACGCTCGCCTTTGTTGCCGCCGAGCGTCAGTCTGGTAAGACCATTTATCCACCACAGAAAGACGTGTTTAATGCCTTCAGATTTACTGAACTGGCGGATGTCAAAGTGGTGATCCTCGGCCAGGATCCTTACCACGGCCCGAATCAGGCTCATGGTTTGTCGTTCTCCGTGCGCCCCGGCATCCCGGCACCGCCGTCGCTGGTCAATATGTATAAAGAGCTGATGACGGATATCCCCGGTTTTGAACGCCCTGACCACGGTTATCTGCAAAGCTGGGCCGAGCAAGGCGTGCTGCTGCTCAATACCGTATTAACCGTTGAGGCTGGCCGGGCACACTCTCATGCCAATCTGGGCTGGGAAACCTTTACCGATAAGGTGATTGCCGCGCTGAATGAACATCGTGAAGGGGTAGTGTTCCTGTTGTGGGGCTCACATGCGCAAAAGAAAGGGAATTTCATCGATCGCCAACGCCATCACGTGCTGAAAGCCCCTCATCCATCCCCCCTTTCTGCACACCGGGGTTTTCTCGGTTGCCACCATTTCTCGCAGGCCAACCAACTGCTTGAACAGCAAGGCTCAGCGCCAATCGACTGGACGCCACGTTTACCACAAGCTTAGAGCTACGATCCCTATGCCCCTATTTTAGGCATAGGGATTAGCTACCACGGCCTATGCCCATAGTTCCTATGGCGGTCTTCCCGTTCCACATCACTGCGCCTGAGCCCGATATCCCGTAATTGTGCATCACTCATTGCTGCCAGAACTTTTCTTGTTGTATATCTGTTCCACCAAGCTCGCCAACGCAATAGCAACCAGGCACCGCACTTTCTAATCCTGGCAGCCTTGTTTTGCTGACTCTCCCTGGGTTCCTCCAGTAGGTTATCCATCACACTCTCCCTTTTCGCCTGACTCACCGCTAATTAGTGTGCCGTCAGGCAAAAAAGTAATACAGATTTATAGCTTTAATTTTTAAGGCATACAGATAAGGGGATTTTGAGGCTGTATCACAAATAAATGTGACATCTGTAACGGAGTTATTAAGAGTAGAGTAAGGTTTGTAACGAGAGAGAAAGGGTGCACAGATAAAAAACAATAAGGGCACCCGAAGGTGCCC